>JBKPBB010000024.1:0-5048 GCA_046744245.1 Thermodesulfobacteriota bacterium | reverse complement strand
ACTCAGGAGTTGGATGCTAACGGTGAGATAAGTCTGACAAAGTTCACGTGTCCTTAGTGACCTCCATCCCCTGACCGCTCCAGAGGATGTTTGGCGGGACTCGTTCCCGTCAAACATCCTCTGGTCCTCGGGCCAGCTTGGTCTGTCAGTCCGGTCCCAGCCGACCTGACGTACCGCGTCGGCTGCGGC
This sequence comes from Thermodesulfobacteriota bacterium, assembly GCA_046744245.1. Lineage (GTDB taxonomy): Bacteria > Desulfobacterota > Binatia > DP-6 > DP-6 > DP-6. Next base: position 4,859 of record JBKPBB010000024.1, on the reverse strand, counting down.
CGGTGGTCCAGCCGCTGGAGATCCCAGACGCTAGGGCTTGGTCACCGTGATGCTCGCGGACGCCGCGGTGCCGATCACCCCGATCGCCCGCGCCTTCAGCGTATAGGTACCACTCGACAAGCCGCTGGCGCGCCACTTGAAGAGCAGAGGCGAGCTATCCGAGGTCGCCAACAGCTGCGAATAGGTCCAGCCGCCCGAGGTCCAGACGAGGTAGAGTTCGATCGCGTAGAGCGGCGAGGCATCCGTCGCATCGACCTCGACCGTCACGATGTTGCCGTTGAGCACGGCACCGTCCGACGGGGACGTAAACGCGACGACGGGCGGCGTGGTATCCGACGGGGTCGTGCACGGAACCCCGGGAACGGTGCTCGCGAAGTAGGCGTCAACTCGACCGCATCCGGTGAAGCCGTCAAACCCAGCGAAGCCGAGATCCTCAGCCGTCCCTCTCATCTGCGCCCGCGCCTGGGCGGCCGTAAACCCGCGCGACATGAGGAGCGCCCCCGTGCCGGCCACGTGCGGGGTCGCCATCGAGGTCCCGCTGAGCGAGCGGTAGCCGGATGGATCGCACAGCTTACAGGTCCCTTGCGGCACCGTCGACAGAATGCTGACGCCCGGAGCCGCGACGTCGACCTCCGGCCCTGTCGACGAGAACCACGCGCGCTGATCATTCGCGTCCACCGCCGCGATCGCCATCGACTCGGGAAGCTTCGCCGGGTAGAGCACGGTGTCGCAGCAGCCCGAGTTCCCCGCGGCCGACACCACCAAGATGCCGGCATCTGAGGCGGCCTTCACCGCGTCGGCCAGCGTCTGACTGAAGCTGGCGCCGCCAAGACTCATGTTGATGACGTGCATCCCATGATTGATGGCCCACACGATTCCATTCGCCACCGCGGACCACGATCCAGAGCCATTGGCGTCGAGCACCTTCACGGCATACAGGGTGGCTTCGGGCGCGACGCCGATGACACCAAACCCGTTGTCTCGAGCCGCGATGATGCCCGCCACGTGCGTGCCGTGTCCGTGGTCGTCGACCGCAGGCTTGTTACCCTTCACCGTGAGGTTGGGTCCGTACACACAGTTGGGCGTGAGATCGGGATGAGTGCAGTCGATGCCGGTGTCAATGACGGCTACGTTGACCCCCGCCCCGCCCTGGCCGGGAATCAGATTGGTCGCGTTAGGGACGCCGCCCCAGACGACCTCCGCTTCGATGTCGTGGACGCCCCAAGGCAGGGTGTCCTCCTGGATCCACGCGGCATCAGGCGGGTCCGGCTCGACGTAGCGCACGAACGGAGCTGCCGCCAGCGCTCGCGCAGCCCTCCCAGGTCCCTCGACGACAATGGCATCGATGAGAGGGATCACCTCGATTGCACGGAGATTCGCCGCCGGTATCGCGTGCAGGGCCGCGGGAACGTCCGTTACCCCGATGATGTGTCGCGTTGGCTGCTCCGCGATGGCGGTAGGCGCCCAGAGCAGCGCGAGCAGCCCCAAGAACACAGCCGATCGAAGCATGCGGTCCATCACCACCATAACTCCTCCTCCCCGAGGCTCGGGCGAATTCGGCTATTTGGCGCCCATGATGTGAGCTGCCATCTGCGCTCGTTTTGGTCCTGAGCCACTCGACTTGCCGGTTCGACGCATGACGAACTTAATATCGGTATATTGTACGGCGTCCTTGATCGAAGACCGTGCTGCTCGGGTTGGCGTCCACCTGATCTGGTAGACCTGTGTACTCAGCCACCTCGGGTGCCGCGTCATGTTCCACAAACCATTCGGTCGTGATCCCAGTTCCTGTAAGATCACGCGCATCACTCGCCACATGTCTGCTCGAGCACGTTGCATGCGCTTGGGCCTCTGGCGTGGGCAGCGGGCCAGCTCTCCGGTAGTCTTCGATGCCGAAGCGCAAGCGCTCCTCATTCTCGCCGCATCGGGGACCGAGCGAGCTGCGCAGGCTTCAACCGCACAGCGGTACGCAGTGCACGACACCTTCTCGTAAGGTTCCGCGGCAGACGCGCCAGGTGCGGGAAGAGCGCCCCTGCGCGAAAGGGGATCACCGGGGCAAAAGGCTTGGGCGGGAACCCGCGGCCGCAGACAGTGGTGTGGTGTTTGGTCGACTCTAGGAAGAGAAGTCCTGGCGCTGATATCTAACGCAGTGACCGACGTCAAGCGCGGAGACCAAAAAAACTCCAGCGCCTTGATCGAGGTCGGAGAGACGAACCTCGGGACGCGAGCCGCAAAGCGGCTCCAGCTACCGTTCGTCGGGATCCAAACTGACCCACTGCCCGGCGCCGAGGCCTCTGGCTTTGACCCATCGCGCCCGGGTATCCTCGGTCGCCGGAGGTCGCGACGAATGGATCTCTCCTACACCCACGAGGAGGAAGCCTTCCGCGCCCGCGTGCGCGCGTGGCTCGCGGCGAATGTCCCCGCCCCGGGGTCGCCGAGGACGCTCGACGAGATGCGCGCCTGGCAGCGGAAGCTCCACGCCGCCGGGTTCCTGGGCGCCGCCTGGCCGAAGGAGTACGGCGGCGCCGGGCTCTCCGAGATGGAGCAGGCGATCCTCAACGAGGAGCTCGCCCGCGCCCGCGCGCCGCAGGTGGTGAACGCGATGGCGATCTGGTGGGTGGGCCCCGCCATCATCCGCTACGGGACGGACGCGCAGAAGAAGCGCTTCATCCCCCCCATCCTCACGGCGGACGAGATCTGGGCCACGGGCTACTCCGAGCCGACCTCGGGCTCAGACATGGCGGCCGCCAGGACGCGCGCCGTGCGCGACGGCGACGTCTACGTCGTCAACGGGCAGAAGATCTGGACCACTTACGCGCACATCTCGGACTGGTTCTTCGTGCTGGTGCGGACCTCGACGGAGGGCCCCAAGTGGGCGGGGCTGTCGCTGCTGCTGATGGACCTGCGCAGCCCGGGCATCGAGATCCGGCCGATCAGGCAGATCGACGGCAGCGCGGAGTTCAACGAGGTCTTCATGACCGACGTGCGCGTGCCGGTGACGAACCTCCTCGGCCGGGAAGGGCAGGGCTGGGAGGTGGTGTCGAGCGCGCTCATCAACGAGCGCACCGGCATCGCGGGCAGCGTGCGCTTCGACCTCGCGCTCGACTGGCTCACCACCACGGCGCGCGGCCAGGGCAAGGAGCGGGACCCCCGCGTCCGCCAGCGCATCGCGGAGCTCGCGACCAAGGCGGCGATCGTGCGCTACGCGGGGCTCCGCACGCTGACCGACTCGCTGCGTGGGCGGATGAACCCGCACCTCTCGGCGGCGATGAAGCTCTGCACGACCCAGCTCACGCAGGAGTTCTCGGAGACGGCGATGGACGTGCTCGGCCCCTACGCGGCCCTCATGGACGACGCGCACGCGCCCTCGAACGGACGCTGGGCGAAGCAGTACCTCGGCGACCGCTCGATGACGATCGCCGGCGGCACGAGCGAGGTGCAGCGGAACATCGTTGCGCAGCGCATCCTCGGATTGCCACGCGACCGCGCCACGAAGCGCTGAGACGATCGCTCAGGGCGCGGAGCGCTCGGGGTCGTCGAGGAAGGCGCCCATCGGCGAAGGTCCCTTCACCAGCATGAACTTCCCCGTTTTCGCCTTGCCGTGCTTCACCCTCAGGAAGTGGCCCTTGATCGTCTGGGCGGTGGGGTCGAGCTTGCCTCGTAGCAGGATCGTGCTGCCGTCGTCGCACGGCGCAAGGCGTGTCTTGACCTGATCGTGCCGCTTCTGCATCCCGTTCGCGGTGCAGTGGAGCGTCGTCCCTTCTCCCGTCGACGCGAAGAACATGCCCGTGAAGGTCTTCGGCGCGGTGCCGGTTACGAAGTTCGCCGCTATCGCGATCGGCGACGTGCGAGTCTGCTGAGCGCTGCCCGTCCAGTGACCGGTGAAGTCGAAGGTGGCGGTCTGCGCCAGCGCCGCGAGCGTCCCCGCCAGCAGGACGATGCCGAGCGCCGCCACGTGTGTCCTGGGCCTAGAGTGCGTCCCCTCCATGAAGCAGCTCGCTTTCTCCCCCCAAGAACCTCGGTCTGCCGGCGCCTATAGACCAAGCACTGCGTTCAGCGCCAGACCGAGCACGAAAAGCCCGCCCGCCAGCTTGTTGTGGTAGAAGGCGAGCGACACGTACCAGAGCGGCCAGACGCGGTAGCCCGGCGGCGGGCTCGCCGGCTTCGGCTGCGAGTACGCTCTCAGCACCTGGCGGAGCCGCGGGAGCGCCGCCGCCACGATGAGCACGCCGACGCCGAGGTAGCCGCTCACCACGAGCCCGAGCACGATCGCGTAGAACGCGACCATCGCCCCCTGGTTCAGGCGGAGCGAGAACTCCTTCCCGAGGAGCACCGGCAGCGTGTGAATGCCGCGCGCCTTGTCCTGCTCGTACTTGTCGACGTGCTTGCCGATCAGCACGGTGGTGACGGCGAGCGCGTAGGGCACGCTCGCGAGCCACACCCACCCGGGGAGCGTGCCGGCGGTCACGTAGTACGTCCCGCCGATCATGAGCGGCCCCCACACCACGAACACCCCCGGCTCGCCGAGGCCGTGGTGCTTCAGCTTGAGCGGCGGGGCCACGTAGAAGACGCTCACGAAGAGGCCCGCGAGCGCGAAGGCGGCGACCGGCCAGCCACGCGCGGCGAGCAGGACGGCGAGGATCGCCAGGTCGGCCAGGTTGACGGCGGCGATCGCGGCGAGCAGCCCGCGTTTCGTGATCAGGCCCGAGAGGATCGGGTGCGGCGCGTAGAGCGCGCGCGTGTACTCGGCCGTGTCCACCCCGCCCGCGAGGTCGAAATAGTCGTTGATCATGTTGTTGGCGGCGTGGGCGATGACGAGGCCGAGGAGCGCCAGCGCGAAGTACCCCCAGCGCGGCGCC
>JBKPBB010000185.1:0-2624 GCA_046744245.1 Thermodesulfobacteriota bacterium | reverse complement strand
CCGACCTCCAGTTCATCGCCAACCCCGGCGAGGCCTTCCCGGCGCTGATGCTGGGCGGCCCCTGGGGCATCGAGGACGCGAGCTGCCCGAACCGCGAAAACCCGCCGGTGCCGACGTGGCACGCCAGCGCGAAGTACCGCTTCCAGGTCGGGCTCGGAGACGACCTGATCGGCTACGAGAAGCCGCCCTGGTCGTTCCTGTACGACACGCCGGGATCCTTCACGCCGACGGACTGCACCAGCGATCCGCACAATCACAGCCACGCGCTGGAGGACGAGGCACTCGGCCCGACCGCAGCAAATCTCCTCGCCCACAACCTCACCGACCTGCTCGACGCACATCCCGACCCGATCGCCGAGATCCGCCTCGGGCGGTACGTCAAGGCGGACGGCACATTGACCAATGCCTACGTGGGACCGCCGGATCATCCGGATCAGGGCGCTCCGGGCCACTTCCCGACCGATGCGGTCGCGATCTGGCTCGCCGCTCCGGGCTCGACGACACTCGATCCCGCGCCTGGCCATCCAAACAGCGGCACGATCGTGGCGCTGCCGAGAATCGGCGCGTTCGGCACCCGGCGCGTGGACGCCAACGGCGACTTCATGGACTTCGACGGCGCCGACCAGCCGAATGGTTCGAACATCGACACCCGCGGGATGCTCGTCAAGGTCAGCGGCGGCGGCGTGCAGAAGCGCTACTACGTGAACGTCTACCCGGCGCTCACGGTCTCGGGGTCGCTCGGCGCCGCTCACGGCGCCGACCTCTCCGTCACGATCTCCGACCACCCCGACCCGGTAGCGGTCGGCGCCCCGCTCACCTACACCGTGACGGTGAGGAACAACGGCTTCGAAACTGCGCGCGGTGTGAGCCTCACCGATACGCTGGACCGCAACGTTCGGTTCGGGTCCGCGAGGGCCAGCCAGGGGCGCTGTAGCGCAAAGGGGACGACCGTCAGCTGTGCGATCGGGGATCTTGGGGACGGCGGATCCGCAACCGTGGCGATCGTCGTCCGGGCGACCAAGAAGGGCACGGTCACCAACACGGCGTCCGTCGCCGCAGTCGAGCCGGTCGACCCCGACACGAGCAACAACACGGCGAGCGAGACGACGACGGTCAAGTAACCAGGAACGCGCGCACGGCGTCGGTCATCCGTCAGCCCTCCGCGTTCCAGGGCAGCAGGGCGCCGTAGCCGTGGATGAGACGCTCGTTCACGTCCGCGGCTTCGTGGACGTGCCGCGGCGGCGACTCGAAGGTCGCGTACGGGGTGAGGCGCAGCACCACCCGCTCTTCGCGCCGCGCGCCCTCCGCGACGATCGGCCGCATGGCGTCGGGCATCGGCTGGCCCGCCATCACGCCCGCGATCCTCATCATCAGGTCGACCGTCGGCTCGAAGTCGGTCTCGACCCGGCCATCGCAGTAGACGACGAGGTAGGTCGGCGGCCACTGCTCGTCGAGGACGCAGAGCGACACCTTCGGGTTGCGGCGCACGGACTTCGCCTTGCCGCGGCCGGCCATCGTCGAGACGAGGATGTCGTCGCCGTCCATGACGTAGTAGACGACGGTCAGCGAGGGGCCGTCGTGCCGGCGCGCGTAGCCGAAGATGGCGGTGCGGTGCGTGCGGACGAATTCCCGGCGCGCTTGCGGGTTCATCCGAGCAGGTCCTCCGGCATGAGGAAGGACGTCGGCAGCGGCGGACCCCACACGGCGAGCGTCTCGACGCCGCTCGACGCGCGCACCTTCCACACCTCCTCGTCCACGATCACATCGAGGTCGCTGTAGTACTCGACGAAGTTGCCCGCCGGGTCGCGGAGGTACCAGAAGAAGTTGGACCCGACGCCGTGCCGCCCGAGCCCCCACACGTGCCGCTCGGGGTGCTCGCGCAGGAGCCGGCTCGCGCCGCGGCCGATCTCGTCCACGTCGCCCACCTCCCACGCCGTGTGATGGAGGAACGTCGCGGGCGCGGGCTGGACGAGCAGGTTGTGATGGTCGGTCGAGCAGCGCATGAAGGCGACGCCGACCCCCGGGACCTCGTCGCTCACGCGGAAGCCGACGCCGTCGACGAAGAAGCGGCGTGAGGCCAGCGCGTCGCGCGATCCCACCACCACGTGGCCGAGCTTCCGCGGCCGCGCGGGCGCCGCGTCCGTCGCCGCCGGGGAGCGGTCGTTGCTGCGCTCGGTTCGTCCGGGTCCGTTCATGGCCCGCGCCGGCTCCGCGGGCTGCACGATCCGCTCCGCCATCTCGACCACGATCTTGATGCCCGTCACGGGCTCGGTCACGCGGAGCGCTCGCGCCTCGCGCTCCACGGCCACGCCCAGCCGCTCGAGCCGTGCTGCGATGCGTCCCAGGTCCTCGGGGTCGTCGACGCCGATGCCCAGCTCGAGTAGGTTCCGCCGCGGCGCGGTCATCCGGCGGAGTTGCGCGCCGCCCGCGGCGGTGGCGAACCGCCCGGGCTCGCCCTCGGCGCGCCCGAAGTCCCGGTAGACCACGCGCGCGGCGTCCACGTCGGGGACGCCGATGGTGATGGACGTGAGTCGATGTAGCGGCATGATGTCACTCCTCCGGCTCGTCGACGACCCGGTTCTCGATGTGTCCGATGTGCTCGATCTCGACCCGTACCACGTCGC
>JBKPBB010000453.1:0-2269 GCA_046744245.1 Thermodesulfobacteriota bacterium | reverse complement strand
GCGAGGCACTCGCCGGCTACCCGGCCTTCGCGGCGCCGTCGCCGGAGGCGCTCGAGCGCCTGCGCCGCGGCCAGCAGGAGCCGCTCGCCCGCCTGCCGGCGCCGCGCGCCGTGGGGGAGACGGCGCTCCTCCTCGACCCGGCCGGCAACGTGGCGGCGATCATCGAGGCCGCCGGCGCACGCCCGGCCTGGCGCCTGGTGCGCCTGCTGTGTGACACCGTCTCATGACGCGGCTTGCCAACGCCCAAACACCATGTTAGGTAAGCGCCCTCAAATAGCGAGAGACGAACGAGACGAAGAGGCCGGGATGGCAGTCGTGCAGGAGCGCACCAAGGAAGTCGTGCAGGCGTACCGCCGGCACGCCAGCGACACCGGGTCGCCCGAGGTGCAGGTCGCGCTCCTCACCAACCGCATCGGGTACCTGACGGAGCACTTCAAGGTGCACCGCAAGGACCACCACTCCCGTCGTGGGCTGCTCAAGCTCGTGGGACAGCGTCGCCGCCTGCTCGACTACCTCAAGGGACGCGACTTCCAGCGTTACAAGAGCGTGATCGAGCAGCTCGGGATCCGCAAGTAACTCCCCGTCCTTCCTTCCCTCCTTCTCCCCCTCGCGAGTGCTCAAGATGCTGCGGCCGCGAGCCGCGGAGGAGTGATTTTTGATGTCGCAGCCCGGACACCAGCGAGTCCAGATCGAGTTTCACGGCCGTCCCCTGACGGTCGAGACCGGCCGCATGGCCAGGCAGGCCGGGGGTGCCGCTCTCGTGCAGTTCGGTGAGTCCGTCGTGTTGGTCACGGCGACGGCGCTCACCACGGCGCGCGAGGGCATCGACTTCTTCCCCCTCACCTGCGACTACCAGGAGAAGACCTTCGCCGCCGGGAAGATCCCCGGCGGCTTCTTCAAGCGCGAGGGCCGGCCGGCGGAGAAAGAGATCCTCACCTCCCGCCTGATCGACCGCCCCCTCCGCCCGCTCTTCCCGAAAGGATTCAACTGCGAGACGCAGGTGATCGCCACCGTGCTCTCGCACGACAAGGAGAACGACCCCGACGTCCTCTCCCTCCTCGGCGCCTCGACCGCGCTCGTCCTCTCCGACATCCCGTGGAACGGCCCCATGGCGGCGGTGCGCATCGGGCGCGTGGGCGGCCGGTTCGTGATCAACCCGACCACCAGCCAGCTCGCGACGAGCGACATGAACGTCATCGTCGCGGGCAGCCGCGACGCCATCGTCATGGTCGAGGGCGGCGCGCAGATGGTCCCCGAGGCGGCGCTGCTCGACGCGCTCTTCACCGCCCACGAGGCGCTCCAGCCGCTCATCGCGCTGCAGGAGAGCCTGCAGCGGCTGGTCGGCAAGCCCAAGCGCAGCGTGACGCCGCCGGCGGTCGCCCCCGAGCTCGAGCGGCAGGTGCGCGAGGCGGCATTGCCCAGCTTGAAGGCGGCGCTCGCGAAGCCGGGCAAGCAGGAGCGCTACGACGCCCTCGATCAGGCGCGCGACGACGTCGTGGCGCGCCTCGGGGAAGGAACGCCCGAGCGCGCCAAGCAGGTCGCCGCCATCTTCGATCACCTGAAGAAGGACGTCGTGCGCGAGGCGATCGTTCAGCAGAAGCGCCGCCTCGACGGCCGCGGGCTCGCCGACGTGCGCCCCATCACCTGCGAGGTCGAGGTCCTGCCACGCACCCACGGCTCGGCCCTCTTCACGCGCGGCGAGACGCAGGCGCTCGTGGTGGCGACGCTCGGCACCTCCTCCGACGAGCAGAAGATCGATGCGCTCATCGGCGAGCAGTACAAGAAGTTCATGCTGCACTACAACTTCCCGCCCTTCAGCACGGGCGAGGTCAAGTTCCTGCGCAGCCCCGGGCGGCGCGAGATCGGCCACGGGGCGCTCGCCGAGCGCGCGCTCGCGCCGATCCTCCCGAGCGAGGAGGAGTTCCCCTACACCATCCGCATCGTCTCGGAGATCCTCGAGTCGAACGGCTCCTCCTCGATGGCGACCGTGTGCGGCGGCTCACTCGCGCTCATGGACGGCGGCGTGCCCATCAAGGCGCCGGTCGCCGGCGTGGCCATGGGGCTCATCAAGGAGGGCGGCGAGGTGCGCGTCCTCTCCGACATCCTGGGTGACGAAGACCACCTCGGCGACATGGACTTCAAGGTCGCGGGCGCGGAGGCCGGCGTCACCGCGGTGCAGATGGACATCAAGATCGGCGGCGTGACGCGCGCCATCATGCAGCAGGCGCTGGAGGACGCGCGCCGCGCGCGGCTGCACATCCTCGGCATC
>JBKPBB010000276.1:0-3665 GCA_046744245.1 Thermodesulfobacteriota bacterium | reverse complement strand
CCCCGCGCGCGTTGCCGCGTTCACCACCCTGTGCTACTCAAACTCGATTTCGAGGAGGACATTTGGCGCGCGACGATCTCATCCAGATCAAGGGCACGATCACCGAGGCGCTCGCCGGCGGGAACTACCGCGTGAAGGGCGACAACGGGATGGAGTTCCTCGCCAAGATCGGCGGGCGCATGCGTCGCTACCACATCCGCGTCATTCCCGGCGATCGCGTGACGATCGCCGTCTCGCCGTACGATCCGACGCACGGGCTGATCGTCTTCCGCGGCGGATGATCAGCTAGCGCGCGGGGCGGTCGCTCGCCGCACGCGTGGCGCGCGGCACCGCTCGCGGGCGCTCGAGGCTCTCGGGGATCGTGCGGGCCTCGGCGAGCCAGGCGGCCACGGACGCGTCGGAGGGCATGCGCCAGTCGCCGCGGGGGGAGAGGGAGCCCCCCGAGCCGACCTTGGGGGCGTCGGGGACGCAGTCGCGCTTGAACTGGTTGGCGAAGAAGCGCTCGAGGAAGACGAGGAGCCAACGCCGGATCTCCCCGATCGTGTAACGGCCGCCGAAGGCGTGCAGCGCCATGCGCGCGATGCGCCGCGGGCCGAAGCCGAAGCGCAGGAAGTAGTAGAGGAAGAAGTCGTGCAGCTCGTAGGGGCCGATCAGCTCCTCCGAGCGCTGCGCGATCTCGCCGCCGGGGCCGAGGCGGAGCAGCTCGGGGCTGATCGGCGTGGCGAGGACGGCGCGCAGCACCCGCGCCACCTCGGGCTCGTCCTTGAAGATCACCTCGGCCGCCCAGCGGATCAGCTCGGAGACGAGCGTCTTCGGCACGCCCGCGTTGATGCCGTAGTGCGACATGTGGTCGCCGCCGTAGGTCGCCCAGCCGAGCGCCAGCTCGGAGAGGTCGCCGGTGCCGAGGATGATGCCGCGCTCGCGCGAGGTGAGCGCGAAGAGGAGGAATGTCCGCGTCCACGCCTGCACGTTCTCGAAGGTGTGGTCCTCCCGCTCGGGATTGTGCCCGATCGCCTCGAACACCCGCCCGGCGATCTGCGTGATGTCGATCTCGCGCAGCGTGGCGCCGAGCGCGCGCACCAGCGCGCACGCGTTCTCGTAGGTCTCGCGCGAGGTCCCGAAGCCGGGCATGGTGACGCCGAAGATGCGCGTGCGGGGCAGCCCGAGGAGATCCATGGCGTGCGCCGCGACCAGGAGGGCCTCGGTCGAGTCCTGCCCGCCCGAGATGCCGATCACCACCCGCCGCCCGTCTTCCGGCAGCGCGAGCAGCCGCCGCGCGAGCGAGGTCGCCTTGATGAGGAAGATCTCGCGGCAGCGGGCGTCGCGCTTGGCGGGATCGGCGGGCACGAAGGGGAGCGGCGCGATCGTGCGGCGGAACTCGCGGTAGACGGCCGCGCTCCGGCGCTCCTCGGCCGCCGCGGCGACGACGGTGCGGAAGGGGCGGGCGTGCTGGCCGGCGTTCTCCCCGAAGGACGTCTGCCGCATACGGTCCTCGCGCAGCGCGACCAGATCGACGTCGGTCACCACCGCGCTCCCGTGGAGCGCGAAGCGCTCGGTCTCGGCGATCATCTCGCCGCGCTCGGCGATGAGGCCGTGGCCGTCCCAGGCCAGGTCCGCCGTCGACTCGCCGAAGCCGGCGGCGCTGTACATCTGGACCGCCAGGTTCTTCGCGGCCGAGGAGCGCACCAGCTCCTGACGGTACTCCCACTTGCCGACCGTGACGTTCGAGGCCGAGAGGTTCGCGAGCACGGTGGCGCCGGCGAGCGCCGCCAGCGTCCCGGGCGGCACCGGCGTCCACAGGTCCTCGCAGATGTCGGTGTGCAGCACGAAGCCGGGGAGGTGGGGCGCGGCGATCAGCACGTCCGTGCCGAACGGCACGCGCTCGCCGAGCAGCGTGATCTCGCGCGCGCGGGCGTCGGCGGCGGGGTGGAACCAGCGCCGCTCGTAGAACTCGCGGTAGTTGGGGGGGAAGGCCTTGGGTGCCAGCGCGACGGCGCGCCCGCGGAAGAGGGTCACGGCGCAGTTGAAGAGGAGGTCGTCGACGACCAGCGGCATGCCGACGGACACGATCAGGTTCCACTCCGCCGTCGCCTCGGCGACCCTGCCGAGCGCCGCGAGCGACGCGGCGAGCAGCGTCTCCTGGAAGAAGAGGTCGGCGCAGCTGTAGCCGGAGAGGCCGAGCTCGGGGCAGAGGGCGTAGTGCGCGCCCTCCCGGTGGACCTGCTCGAGCAGCCGGAGGTGCGCCTCGGCGTTGAAGGCCGGGTCGGCGACGCGGACCTCGGGGACCGCGACCGCGACGCGGGCGAAGCCGTGGGTGCGGACGTCGAGGAAGTCGTCGCCCATCGCGGCCATCATAATAGCGTGGGCCGGGGGCGGTTCCTATGGCGCCCGCTGCACGGCCGTGGGCGCGCCCGGCCGGCGAGGGACGTCAGTGCAGGGCTCGCGCACCCTGCTCCGCGCTTGCGGCCGCGACCCCGGCGAAGAGGGTCTGCAGCACGTCCATGTCCGGGGGCTTCACGAGGTGGTGGTCGAACCCGGCCTCGAGGGACCGGCGCTTGTCCTCCTCGCGCCCGTAGCCCGACAAGGCGACGAGGAGGACCCGGCCGAAGCCCGGCTGCTGCCGCAGCCGCCGGGCGAACTCGTAGCCGTCCATGCTCGGGAGCCCGAGGTCGGAGAGAACGACATCGGGCGCGAGCGCCGCCACCGCCCGGAGGGCGGCGAGCCCGTCGAAGGCCATCTGCACCTCGTGCCCCCAGCCCTCGAGCATCGCGGCGAGGCTCTCGGCCGTGTCCTGATGGTCCTCCACGAGGAGGATCTTGAGACGGCCCTCCGCGGCCACGGTCGGTGCCGCCTCCGGCGCGGCGGCGAGCGCGGGAAGGCCGCTCGGGAGCACGGGCAGCCAGACCAGGAACTCGCTGCCCTTCTCGAGCCCGGCGCTCCGCGCCTCGACGCGCCCGCCGTGCAGCTCGACGAGCGCGCGCACCAGCGTGAGCCCGATGCCGAGCCCGCCGGGCGTGCGGTCGAGCGCGGCGTCGCCCTGCACGAAGAGGTCGAAGATGCGGGGCAGCAGCTCCGGCGGGAGCCCCACCCCCGTATCCCGCACCCGCACCATGACCTCGTCGCCCACGCGCTCGGCGGTGAGCCAGATCGAGCCGCGCGGCGGCGTGTACTTGGCCGCGTTGCCGAGCAGGTTCGCGAGCACCTGCACGAGGCGGACCGCATCCGCCTCGAGCCGCACGGGCTCCGACGGGAGCGACACGGTGAGCGCGTGCCCGCGGGCGTCGACCAGCGGACGCGCGAGCTCGAGCGCGCGCGCCGCGAGGTCGGCGAGCAGGACCGGCTCCTTGCGGAGCGCGATCTTCCCGCGCGTGATGCGCGCGACGTCGAGCAGGTCGTCGACCAGCCGGACCAGGTGCCTCACCTGCCGCTTCGCCATCTCGAGAAAGCGCTCTCCTCCGGCGACACCCGAGCCGAGGAGCTCGAGGCTCGTGCGGAGCGGGGCGAGCGGGTTGCGCAGCTCGTGCGCGAGCATGGCGAGGAACTCGTCCTTGCGCCGATCCGCGTCGGCCAGCCGCTCCGCGTGCCGGCGCAGCTCGTCCTCGAGCCGCCGGCGCTCGGTCACGTCCATGGCGGTGCCCAACATGCGGAGCGGACGGCCTTCGGCG
>JBKPBB010000274.1:0-2669 GCA_046744245.1 Thermodesulfobacteriota bacterium | reverse complement strand
GCCGAGAGCCGCCGGTCGAGATCGTAGGCGGCGCTGATGAGCGCGAGGTGCGTGAACGCCTGCGGGAAGTTCCCGAGGTGCTCGCCGCGCTGGCCGAGCTGCTCGCCGTACAGCCCGAGGTGGTTCGCGTAGCCGAGGATCTTCTCGAAGTAGAACCGCGCCTTCTCGAGATCACCCATGCGGGAGAGGCACTCGACGTACCAGAAGGAGCACATGCTGAAGGTCCCCTCCCTGCCGGAGACGCCGTCGGAGAACCCGTCGCCGAGCCGATAGCGGTAGACCAGGGAGTCGCAGACCAGGTCCTGCTCGATGGCATGAAAGGTGGAGACCCAGCGGGGGTCCGTCGGCGAGATGAACCGGATCAGCGGCATGAGGAGCGTGGCGGCGTCGAGCGCGGTCGAGCCCTTGGCCTGGACGAACGCCTTGCGCCCGGGGTCCCAGAAGTGGGTGAAGATGTCGCGGTAGATCTCGTCGCGCACGTCGTGCCAGCGAACCAGTGGAGCCGGGAACGAGCGCTTCTGCGCCAGGCGCACCGCGCGGTCGAGCGCGGCCCAGCAGAGCACACGCGAGTACAGGAACTCCTGGCGCCCGCCGCGCACCTCCCAGATGCTCTCGTCCTTGTCGCGCCAGTGGGTGCAGACCCAGTCGATGAAGCGGCTCACGTTGGCCCACAGGTCGTAGGAGATCGGCGCACCGTACTTGTCGTAGAGGTAGATCGCGTCCATCAGCTCGCCGTAGATGTCGAGCTGGAGGTTGGTGGCGGCCGCGTTGCCGATGCGCACGGGCGCCGAGCGCAGGTAGCCCTCGAGGTGCGGCAGGGTCTCCTCGGGGAGCCGGTGGCGACCGTCGATCCCGTACATGATCTGGAGGGAGCCGTCGGTCTCGAGCTCCTCGCAGCGCGCCTCCACCCAGCGCATGAAGGCGGCCGCCTCCTCGGTGAAGCCGAGGCGCATGAGGCCGTAGAGCGTGAAGGAGGCGTCGCGGATCCAGGTGTAGCGATAGTCCCAGTTCCGCTGGCCGCCGAGCTCCTCGGGAAGCCCGAAGGTGGGGGACGCGACGATGGAGCCGTGCGGCCGCGAGGTGAGGAGCTTGAGGGTCAGCGCGGAGCGGTTGACCATCTCACGCCAGCGGCCCTGGTAGGAGGAGCGACCGAGCCACCGGCGCCAGAAGTTGACGGTGCGCTTGAAGGCGTCCGCGACGTAGTCGGGCGCGGCGCTGGGAGAGTCCTCGCCCGGCCGCACCTGCTCGAGCACGAACGAGGCCGACTCGTCCGCGCGCAAGGTGAACTCGGCGACCGCGGCGCCGGCCTCGATGCGCACCGGCACCGACGCGCGGAGATGGAGCGCGATCGGATGGTTGCCCGACGAGAGGAAGCGCACGCCGTCGGGCGTGCGCTCGGCCGGGGGGCTCTCGCGCGCGTAGTCGAATCGAGGCTGGCCGAGCATGCGAAAGCGCACCTCGCCGCGCACGGTCTTGGCGCGCCGGACCACGTTGTGCTCGCCTTCCGCGTCCTCGACCGGCATGAAGTCCGACACCTCGGCGATGCCCGTGGTCGCGAGGAAGCGCGTCAGGAGCACGCAGGTGCCCGGCAGATAGAGCTGCTTCTGCCGGGCCCCGTCGAGCAGGGGTGCGAGCTGAAAGCGGCCGCCGCGGCGGTGATCGAGCAGGGCGGCGAAGACGGAGGGTGAGTCGAACTCCGGCAGGCACATGAAGTCGATCGATCCGTCCGTGCCGACCAGAGCGACCGTGTGCAGATCGCCGATGATCCCGTGGTTCTCTATCGGCTGGTAGCTCATGCGACGCTCAATGCGCGTGATGGTCGAGCAAGAAGAAGGCCCAGAACAGTAGCACGGACAGGGTCGGAAGGCCGACGAGCGTGACGAGGTTCGCGGGCAGCGCGCGGGGTGGCCGGGTGACGTACCGATCCAGCCGGCGAAGCTCCAAAGCGACGAGCAAGACGAGGAAGCCGTAGGTCACGATCAGGACGGCTCGCAGGTGGGTCAGATGGATGGTCACCGTCACGCCATGGATCACGATCAGGATGGCCGCAACGTACACGAGCCGCTGCGTCGGCTTCCAGTACCTCCCCATGCGTCGGACGAGCCAGGGGAGGGACGCGATGGCGAGCGCGCAGAAGAGGACGAGCGCGAGCAGGCCGGCGAACAGCGACCAGGCGAAGTAGCGGCTCCAGTAGCGCAGGCCGTCGAGCCCGCCCACGAAGCGGTAGAAGCCGAAATAGGAGTGCAGGATTGCGAACCAGCAGGTCGAGAGGCCGAGCGCCCGTCGCACTTCCATGCCGGCGAGCCGCCGCGTCGTGTAGAGCGGGCCCGCCACGAGCGTCAGGTAGAGGAACACGAACGAGAGGCCCGCGTACCATTGCGTCTCGTGGAACGCCGGCAGCGCGTGCGCGGACGTGAGCAGCACGGCCCCCGAGAGGAGGAGGCTGCACGCGTAGATCACCAGCGAGGCGCGATGCTTCACGCGCTCGTGGCCCGACCCTCGAGCGCCGCGCGGTCCCAGCGTCCGAGGTCGGCCGCCGCCTCGTACGTGCTCTGCAGGAACTCGAGGAGCATCGCGTCCGGCGCGGCCGCCCGCCGAACCTCGTCGTAGGGCAGGACGAACTCGCCCAGCTCGCGGCTGAAGAAGGCCGCGCTCGGACGGACCCGTGC
>JBKPBB010000068.1:0-3799 GCA_046744245.1 Thermodesulfobacteriota bacterium | reverse complement strand
GTCGTTGCATTCGGCGCCAACGAGTTGCTTCGCTGCTTCGGCTCCGTCCACGTTTGCCGCGCCGGCTTCGCCGGCCGCGGCAGGGCGTTCGCCGCACCCACGTGCCGTCACACCCTCGCGTTCCTTTCCGACGCGAGACAGGGTCTCGCGTCGTGTTAACGAAGCTCGTCGAGTTCTCGAACCTGCTGCGCCAGAACGGGCTGCGCGTCTCGCTGGCGGAGAGCATGGACATGCTGCGGGCGCTCGAGGTGGTCGGGCTGCCCGACCGTCAGACGGTGCGGGCGACGCTGCGCGCCACCATGGTGAAGCGCAGCGTCGACCTCCCCACCTTCGAGACCCTCTTCGACCTCTTCTTCTCGGGCCTGGCCGACGCGATCAAGGAGCTCACCGCGGCGACCGCGAGCGCGCTCGAGATGAGCGAGGAGGAGTTCCAGCGCTTCCTCGAGGAGCTGAAGAAGCGCCTCGAGGAGGCCGGGACCGAGCTCTCGCCGCTCGCCCGCGCGCTCCTCGAGGCCGACTCCGGGCGGCTCGAGAAGCTCTTGCGCGAGGCCGCGGAGCAGGCCGGTCTCGGCGACATCCAGCACGGCTTCCAGGAGGGCCGCTTCGCGCACGCGGTCGCGCAGGCCCTCGGGCTCTCGGGGCTCTCCATGGAGCTGGCGCGCCTGAAGGAGCTGCTCGCCGGGCTCTCGCCCGCCGACGCGCGCCGCCTCGAGGCCTACCTGGACCGCCGGTTCCAGGACCTGGCCGACATGGTGAAGAGCCTGGTGCGCGGCGAGCTCCAGCGCCAGGACGTGACGCGCGGCGACCAGCAGCGCCTGCAGGCGCTGGCCGAGAAGAGCTTCTACTACCTCTCCGAGGAGGAGATCCGCCGCATGCAGGAGGCGGTCACCAAGCTCGCCCGGCGCCTGCGCAACGTGGTGTCGATCCGGCGCAAGCGGGCCCGCCGGGGGAAGTTCGACTCGAACGACACCCTGCGCAAGAACCTCCAGTACGGCGGCGTCCCGTTCCGCATCGTCTTCGACCGCAAGCGCAAGGAGAAGCCGCAGGTGATGGTCCTGTGCGACGTCTCCGACTCGGTGCGCAACGTGTCGCGCTTCATGCTCCAGTTCGTCTACTCGCTCCAGGACCTCTACTCGAAGGTGCGGAGCTTCATCTTCGTCGCCGAGGTGGGCGAGATCACGCGCCTCTTCCAGGAGCGCGACATCAACGCCGCGATCGACGCGGCGCTCCACGGCGAGGTCGTCAACGTCTACGCCCACTCGGACTTCGGGCGCGCCTTCAAGGCCTTCCACCGGGACTTCCTGCCCGCGGTGAACAAGCGCACCACGGTCATCATCCTGGGCGACGGGCGCAACAACTACAACCTGCCGCACGACTGGGTGCTGAAGGACGTGCAGCAGCGCGCCAAGCAGGTCATCTGGCTCAACCCCGAGAACAAGATGACCTGGGGCTTCGGCGACAGCGAGATGGACCGCTACGCGCCCTACTGCACCCTGGTCGAGGAGTGCCGGAACCTGAACCAGCTCTACCACGTGATCGACCGGCTGGTGGCGGTCTGATTGACGGCCGGGGAGGGCTGCTTCACAATGCGGGTCCGATGGCGGACGCGATGAGCCGCGAGGACTTCATCCTGATGACGGTGGGCGGCCTGACGCTCGACCCGGTCACCAAGACCCCGATCGTCATCCTGCGCGACCCCGACAACAAGCTGAACCTGCCCATCTGGATCGGGCTCCTCGAAGCGACCGCCATGGCGACCGAGCTCGAGGGCATCAAGATGGCGCGGCCGATGACCCACGACCTGCTGCGCAGCGTGATCGGCGAGGTGGGCGCGTCGGTCGAGTGGGTCGAGGTGACCGACCTGAAGGACAACACGTACTTCGCGCTGATCTACCTGCGCGTCGACGGCCGCCAGGTCACCATCGATGCGCGTCCCTCCGACGCGATCAGCCTCGCGCTGCGCACCAAGAGCCCGATCTACGTCGCCAAGAAGGTCCTCGAGGCTTCGAGCGTGCTGCAGCAGATGGAGGAGGGGAAGGACCAGGACCTCTCCAACATCTCGCGCGACAAGTGGGCCGAGATCCTCGAGAAGATGTCGCCCGACGACTTCAAGTACAAGATGTAGCGGCGGCCGCGCGCGCATGCCCCAGCACGCGAGAAGGCTCAAGATCCGCCGCAAGGATCTCCGCAAGCCCGACGAGTTCGAGACCCTCACCGGGCAGGCGCTCGCTTGGGCCGACGAGCACCGGCCGGTCGTGTGGGGCGTCCTCGCGATCGCGGTCGTGGTCCTCGCCGGCAGCCTGGCGATCGGCCGCTGGCGCGCCTCGCGCAACGAGGCCGCGGCGGTCGCCTTCCGCTCCGCACAGGCGCGCTTCGATGAGGGCAAGTTCCACGACGCCGCCGAGGACTTCGCCTACGTCGTCGAACGCTACCCGCACGCGCCCCTCGGCCGCCTGGCCGCCCTCTACCGCGCCCACGCGCTCGCCCGGCAGGGCGATCAGGCCGCCGCCGCCACCGCCTACGGCGAGTACCTCGCCAGCGCGGCCGACTCCGACTACCTCCGCCAGGAGGCGCTGGTAGGGCTCGCCCGCGCCAAGGAGGCGAGCGGCGACACGGCGGGCGCCCTCGATGCCTACACCCAGGCCGGCGCGCTGCCTGGGCCGTATCGCGACGATGCGCTGCTGAGCGCCGCGCGGCTCGAGCAAGCCGCCGGGCACGCCGATCTGGCGCAGGCGATCTACGCCGGGCTCGTCAAGGACGCCGCCGACCCGGAGACGAAGGCCCTCGCTGCGGCGAAGGTCCCCGCCGCCGCCCGACCTGCGGGCGGCGGCGCCGAGGATACGGCCGACAGCGATACCGGGCGGTAGCCCAGGCGAGGGTCGGCGTCGTCGCGCCACGCAGGCGGCGCCGGCGCACAGGCCCGCGCGCGCGCGACCCAATACGCCCCGTCCTCGTCCACAAATGCGCTGACGGCGCACGATCTTACCGCCTTCGGCGAGCAACCGGGCGTGCTTGCCGCGAGTGCAGAGCGCGTCGCGCGCGGCACATGGTGCGCGTCGCATGTGCCGCGCGCGCCCCGACCTGGAGTGACGGGGAACCCGGTCCGTTCGCACGAAGCTCCCGGGTGGGCCCAGAGCTTGCTCTACAGGCCTACGAGCTTCGTATCAGCCCAACGCACTGGGGGACGAAACCATGTACCGCGCGACGTCCTCTGCTCGCACACTCGCCTTGCTCGGCGCCTTGCTCTCGCTCTCCGCCGCCGCGCCCGAGCCCGCCCGTGGCGGCTGCGGTTGCGACAAGCCACCGCCGCCGCCGGCGCAGGTGCGGCCGGGCATCGCATACGCCGGCACGCCGGTGACGCTCTTCAGCCCCGCGTTCGTGGTTGGCGACGCCTACACGGTGACCTTCACCTCCGGGACGACCGGGCAGACGATGAGCGTCTCCGGGACCATCGTGAGCCTCCGGGACCTCGCGGACGGGCAGTACAAGCCGCAGCTCGTCGTCCCGCTGCCGGCGATGCCGCTCGGGCCGGCGAGCATCAGCGCGATGCGCGGCAATCGGAACAAGCCCGACGTCGCGATCGACGACTCGGCCTTCACGGTGGCGCCGGCGCCGGTCGCGCTGCCCGCGCAGTACGGCTCCTGGCACTACCCGAACTTCCGGGCGGCCGTCGGCCGCGACGGCGTCGCCTACATCGCCCTCGATGCGACGGCCATCGACCTACCCATGGTGTTCGAGTCGAGGGCCGCGGGCTATGCCCTGCGCTTCGGTGCGCAGGACGTCGTGTTCCGGAACATCC
>JBKPBB010000214.1:0-1203 GCA_046744245.1 Thermodesulfobacteriota bacterium | reverse complement strand
GACCAGCGCCCCGCATGCGGCCGCCAGGAGCCCGCGCGTGCCGAGCGCGCCCACCCACGGCCAGGCGAGCGGACGACCGCCGAGGACGTTGTCGACGATCACCTTGAGCGGCCACGGCTTCGCCAGCTCGAGGAAGCCGATCGCGAGCACCTGCGCCATGGCCGCCGCGAACAGCCCGCCGTAGGGGGCGAGCCGCCCGAGGACCTTGCGCGTAAGGCCGAGGGTACCGCGCATCGGGCGCGCGCGTCAGGCCGCCTGGGCCTTCGCCGGCGCCGCCCCGCT
Organism: Thermodesulfobacteriota bacterium; assembly: GCA_046744245.1. Lineage (GTDB taxonomy): Bacteria > Desulfobacterota > Binatia > DP-6 > DP-6 > DP-6. The sequence continues at coordinate 921 of JBKPBB010000214.1, read as the reverse complement.
CCCCAGCGGGCGGAGCGCGATGCGGCCCGCGACGATGTCGAGCGTGTCGTTGAGGGTGCGCCCCAGGCGGAGGTTCTCGGTCACGATGACGCCCAGGTTGACGATGCCGAGCGCCGCCCCGACGCCGGTGATCTCGGGGAGGTAGAAGACGAGCCCGCACGCCACCGCGACGAGATAGCCCGCGAGCGCGAGCTCGGAGACGCGCGTGAGCCGCACCTCGCAGCGCACGTTGAGGAGCCGCTTCGAGCCGCCGTGGTTCTCCGCCGCCACCGTGAGCCGCAACTTCGACCAGATGCCGCGGTAGATCTCGAGGTCCCAGCGGTTCCAGCCCGGGTCGACGGCGATCAGGTACTTGCGCGGGATCAGGAACTCCATCACGCCGGCGAGCAGCGCCTCCTTCTCGTGCCCCTGCTCGCTCCAGTAGCCGAGCGTGAAGGCGCGGGCGAGCCAGTCGATGCGCGCCGGCTGCTGCTGCCCCTCGAACTCGACCGGCTCGACGTCGCCGTGGCCGCGGAGCCGCCAGAGGTAGCGCTGCAGGCCGCGCACGAGCGGGCCCAGGTAGGTGAGGACGGCGATCAGCGCGCGCGAGCGCAGCCCGCCGAAGCGCGGATCGACGCGCGCCCGGAGCGCGGTCGCGACCGACCACACGAGCGAGACGGCGAGCGGCAGCGCCGCGATCGGGAGGGCGCTCGGCGAGACCAGGGTGGCGAGCACGAGGAGGAGCCCGATCGCGTTCCACTCGAGCGTGAACGGCAGGTAGGAGAGCAGCGACGAGGGCGGCTCGTACATCGACTGGAAGAGCCCGCGCCCGAAGGCGCCGAAGTAGATGATCGGGCGGCGCGAGAGGACGGCGGTGGTGAGCTCGCCGTAGATGCGCCCGAGCCAGCGCGACTGCCCGAGCAGGTTGAAGCGGTAGGGGTG
>JBKPBB010000381.1:0-4897 GCA_046744245.1 Thermodesulfobacteriota bacterium | reverse complement strand
AGAACGCTCTCGACGCCATGACCGCCGAAGCGGCCGGGCCGCGCACGCTCTCGGTCGCGGTCGCCAACGGGCACGGCGCCGCCGCGCTCGAGGTGCGCGACAGCGGCCCAGGCGTGCCCGCGGACGTGCTCCCGCATCTCTGCGAGCCGTTCTTCTCGACCAAGCCGAGCGGCACGGGTCTCGGGCTCGCGATCGCGCACCGGACGGTCGAAGCGCACGGCGGCCGGATCGCGCTCGGCCCAGGGCGAGAGCGCGGCCTCGTCGTCAGCATCGAGCTGCCGCTCGCGGAGGAGGGCGCCCGATGACCGCGTCGGGGCCGCTGGTCGCGGCGCTCTATCTCGTCCCGGCGTTGGTGTGGGCGATCATCGCGCGCCAGTTGTGGGTCTATCTCCGCACCGGGCGGCCGCGCAGCCCGACGTTCAACGTCTTTCGCCTCGCGACCAGCGCCATCACCCTCCATCTCTTCAGCCACGTGGCGCTGGCGCTCCTGCCCGTCGGGAACGGGTCGGCGCTCGCCCTCGGTCTCGGCCTAGCGCGCGATCTCACGCTGCTCGCGACCGTCGCGCTCGGCAGGCACGCCATTCGTCTCATGCCGATACCCGAGCGTTCGCCGGGGCCGGGCTGGCTCGCCGCGAACTACGGCGTCGCGGCGGGCGCGGGCCTGTTGGTGACGCTCGCGCGCGCGGTCGCGGGCGCGGTCACCGCGACCGGCGAAACGCTCGGCCGGTTCTGCGCACTGCCGTTCCTTCTGCTCTGCCTGTGGGAGGGATGGAGGACCGCGCGGCCGGGCGCGCGGGGCCCCGAGGGCGCGATCGAGGTGCGCCAACCCGACGTGGCGCTGGTTGCCTGGGGGCTCCTCGGCGTGGTGGCGACGTTCCTCGGGCTCGCGGCTGCGGGCCACACTCCACTCGGGCTCGTCCTGCTCGACGTGGGCGTGGCGCTGGCCAGCGCGGCACCGATCGTGCTGCGCGTGCTCGGCGTCGTTATCCCCGACGTGCTCGTCACGGCGATGCTGCTCGCGGCGGCCGGAGGGGTGATGCTCGGGCACGCGGCGCTCGCCGCCCACCTCGACCCGCACGACCTGCCTCTCCTTCACTTCGCCGCCGTCCTGACCCTCGCGCTCGTGTTCATGCCGGGGCAGGCCTGGCTGCGGGCCGCAATCAACCGCCTCGTCCTGCGCCGCAGCCGCCAGCAGCAGGCGGCGCTCCAGGCCTTCCTCCACACGCTGTCACCCGAGCTGGGGACGCTCGAGTGCTGCCGGCGCGCGCTCGCCGAGCTGGTGCGGGTGCGGCAGGTGCCCGGCGCGGCCATCATCCTGGCCGACGGCGACGCAATCGCCCACGGCGACTTCGACCTGGCGCCGCTGGTGCGCGTCTGGCCGCGCGGCGCCGCGGCCGACACGCTGCCCGCGCGGAGCTTCGGAAGCATCGAGCTGCGCGCGCTTCCTCTCGCACTGCGCGAGGCGCTCGTCCGAGCCCACGTCACGCTGGGCGCCGCGCCGATCCTGAGCCCGCGCCGCCGCTGGGGCCATCTCTTCATGAACACCGGCATGCTGGGCGGCCTCCTCCGCGAGGACGACGTCGAGGAGTTCCAGGCCTTCGTGGCCCAGCTCGCCCTCCTGCTCGACGGCGCGTACCTCCTCGCGCGCGCGGTCGCGGTCGAGCGTTCGCTGGCGCACGCCGAGAAGCTCGCCGCGCTCGGCGAGCTGGCAGCGCGCATCGCGCACGAGATCCGCAACCCCGTGACCGCCGCGCGCAGCCTGGCGCAGCAGCTCGCGCGCGAGCCGGGGCTGCCGTGCGCCGCCGAGCACCGGCTCATCCTGGAGGAGCTCGAGCGCGTCGAGCGGCAGGTGGGCGGGCTGCTCCGCTTCGCGCGCCGCGACGAGTTCCGCTTCGAGCCGGTCGACCTGGGGGAGCTGGCGCGGGCGACGCTGGACGCGCTCCGTCCGCGGCTCGACGCTGCCGGGATCGCCGCCGATCTGGTGGGGCCGCCCGGCGTGCTCGCCCGCGCCGACCGGGACAAGCTCCGCCAGGTGCTCTTGAACCTGCTCGAGAACGCGCGCGATGCGCTGGCGATGTCCTCCTCGCCGCGGCGGGTCACGGTCGCCGTCGGCAACGGGCAGGGGGTCGCCACCCTGTCGGTCACGGACAACGGCCCCGGCGTCCCCGCCGAGGCGCTGCCACGGCTCTTCGAGCCCTTCTTCTCCCTGAAGCCGACCGGCACGGGGCTCGGGCTCGCGATCGCGCGCCATGCGGTCGAAGCGCACGGCGGGGCGATCGTCGCCGCACCCGTTGAGGGTGCGGGTCTCACCTTCCGCGTCACCCTGCCGCTCGCGGAGGCGCCATGAGGGGCCGCATCCTGGTCGTCGACGACGAGCGCGCGATCGGCATCGCCATCCAGCGCCTGCTCGGCGCGCGCGGGCACGAGGTCGATGCCGTGCTCTCGGGCGAGGAGGCCCTCCGGCGGCTCGCGGAGCCGGGCTACCACCTCGTCATCACCGACCTCAGCCTGCAGGGCGTGAGCGGCATGGACGTGCTGCGCTGGGTGCGCGAGCACGCGCCGGAGACGGCGGTCATCATGATCACCGCCTTCGGCTCGGAGAAGATCGCCGTCGAGGCGATGAAGCTGGGCGCCGCCGACTACATCCCCAAGCCCTTCGACAACGACGAGCTCGAGCTGGTCGTCGAGCGCCTGCTCGACGGCATGGAGGTGCGGCGCTCTCTCCGGCTCCTGCAGGAGCAGGTCGCGGGCGCGTATCGCTTCGGGAGCCTGATCGGCAAGAGCCCGGCGATGCAGCGCGTGTTCGACGTGATCCGCAAGGTGGCGGACACGGATCTGACGGTCCTCGTCCGCGGCCCGAGCGGCACGGGGAAGGAGCTGGTCGCCAACGCGCTCCACTACAACGGCCCGCGGCGCACGAAGCCGCTCGTCAAGGTGAACTGCGCGGCGTTCTCGCGCGAGCTGGTCGAGAGCGAGCTCTTCGGTCACGAGAAGGGCGCCTTCACAGGGGCGGTCGCGACGCGCGAGGGCAAGTTCGAGATCGCCGACGGCGGGACACTCTTTCTCGACGAGATCGGCGACATGCGGCCGGAGACGCAGGCCAAGATCCTGCGCGTCCTGCAGGAGCGCGAGTTCGAGCGGGTCGGCGGCAACCGCACCTTGAAGGTCGACGTGCGCATCCTCGCGGCCACCAACCAGGACCTCGAGGCCAAGGTGAAGGCGGGGAGCTTCCGCGAGGACCTGTACTACCGGCTGAACGTCGTCTCGATCCTGCTGCCGGCGCTGCGCGAGCGGGTCGAGGACCTGCCGCTCCTGATCGAGCACTTCCTCGCCGCGGCCGCGACGCGCCTGAAGCGCGCGCCGAGGCCCCTCGCCCCCGACGCCTACCGCGCGCTCTGCGCGCACGAATGGAAGGGAAACGTGCGCGAGCTCGAGCATGCGATCGAGCAGGCGGTGGCGCTGGCGTCCGGCTCCGAGATCGCGCTCGGCGACCTGCCGGCCTCGGTGCGCGGCCTGTCATCCGACGGCGCCGCCGATCCGCCCGGCTCCTTCCGCGAGGCGAAGCAGCAAGCGGTCGAGCGCTTCGAGCGCCAGTTCATCCACGAGGCCCTGGCGCGCCATCACGGCAACATCTCCAAAGCCGCGGAGGACATGGGCATGTACCGCCAGCACCTCCAGCTGAAGCTGGCGGAGTACGGCATCGACGCGGCGGCGTACCGGGAGCGCTGATCAGGCGGGCGCGGGACGCGGGCGCGGGACCAGCATCGGCACGACGCGCCGGTAGTCCCGGTACGCGTCGCCGAAGGTCTCGAGCATCATGTCCTCCTCGGAGCGGATGTAGAGGAGGTAGACGGGGATCACGTAGAGGGCGGTGACGACGAAGGCCGTCCGGCTGAGATAACCGACCGTGAGTCCCAGCCAGACGAGCAGCGCGGCCAGGTAGACCGGGTGGCGGACGAAGCCGTAGGCCCCGCGCGTCACCAGCTTGTGGTCGGCGAGCACGCCGTGCCCGGCGAAGATTCCGCGCCAGGAGAGGAACGACCACACCAGCAGCCCCGCTCCACCGAGCGCCAGGGCGGCGCCCGCGAGCGCCGCAACCATCCGGCCGAACGTCGCGCTGCCGGCCGGCACCGCACCCGACTGCACGAGGTACGTGACCGCCAGCAGGGCGAGCGGCTCGACCGCGCACAGCGCCTCCACCCATCCCATACGGAAGGTCACGAACCGCTTGCGGCCGAGGAAGGTGCGGACGAACGCCAGGATGACCCCGGCACCGCGCAGGTAGGCGACGTCGGCCACGACGAAGAGCGCCTGCGTACAGACCGCCGCGAGCATGGTCTCAGGCAGCCGCCGCGTGGTCGTCCCGCGCGCCGAGCGGGCGGGTGTCCACCCGAGGCTCGTCCTCTCGGGCGTCACGCCCGAGCGCCGCCGAGAGCCCAGCCAGCACCCCCACCACCACGACCCCCCAGACGGCGAACAGCGCTGCCGGCTCGAGCACGGAGCCCAGCAGTCCGGTCGGGATCACGATTGCGCTCGGCAGCATGGTCATTCCCGCCTGCCGGGCCGAGAGTGCAGGCGACGTGCCAGCGTGAAGATGGTGCGAAGCGCTCGACTTCACAGGGGATGGTGCATCCTCGGGCGTGCGACGGGCGCATGCCCGGCCGTGCGGCCCGGCCGCATTCGATGCGTCAGCGGAACGCCGCCGCCATCGCCGCCTGGGACACGATCTTGAGCGCAACCCCGCGCTCGGTCGCCAGGCGCCGGCAGTCCTCGAACTCGTCCCAGCGACGACCCGTGACGGAGCCGGGAGGGGGTCGTGAGCGGCAGGCTCGCCGAGCGTCCTGACGCGTTTGATTTCTCGGCCGGCTCCGGTCCACATTTGCGGCCGGCATGACCC
>JBKPBB010000272.1:0-3606 GCA_046744245.1 Thermodesulfobacteriota bacterium | reverse complement strand
GTATAAGAGACAGGAGTGCGTCCAGCGCCGCGCCGGCCGGGCGGCCGCGGCCGGCGCGTCAGGTGCCGGGCCCCGTCCCCGCGCCACCCCCGCCCGGATTCGAGGAGATGCGCGGGGTGAAGGTCCTCGGCAAGATCGACCTGCGCAAGCCCACGGCGCCCGCCCCGTCGCCCGCAGCACGCGGCGCCGAGCCGGCGCCGGGTACCGAGGCGGCGGCCGCCGACGGCGCGCCCAAGAAGAAGAAGGGCCGCAAGGTCATCAAGAAGTCCGACATGCTCGACACCATGGAGCGGGACTTCATGCGGGGGGGCAAGCGGCCGCAGAAGCGACGCGCGCTGCCGGGCAAGGAACAGAAGAAGACCGAGATCACCGTCCCGCGCGCTTCAAAACGCGTCATCCGCATTTCGGAGGTGATCACGGTCGCCGACCTGGCGCGCGCCATGGGCGTCAAGGCCGGCGACGTCCTCAAGAAGCTCCTCGACATGGGGATGATGGCGACCATCAACCAGGCGCTCGATCACGACACCGCGGCGCTGGTGGCGGCCGAGTTCGAGCACCAGGTCGAGAACGTCGCCTTCGACGTCGAGCAGATGCTCGAGGCGGTCGAGGCCGAGGGAGGCGAGGAGAAGGTCGTCGTGCGCGCCCCGGTGGTGACCATGATGGGCCACGTCGACCACGGCAAGACCTCGCTCCTCGATGCCATCCGCTCGACCAACGTGGCGGAGGGCGAGGCGGGCGGCATCACGCAGCACATCGGCGCCTACACGGTCGAGGTGAACGGCCGCCAGGTGACCTTCCTCGACACGCCCGGCCACGAGGCCTTCACCGCCATGCGCGCGCGCGGCGCCAAGGTGACCGACATCGTGGTGCTGGTGGTGGCGGCGGACGACGGCGTCATGCCGCAGACCGTCGAGGCCATCAACCACGCGCGCGCGGCCGAGGTGCCGATCGTCGTCGCGATCAACAAGATCGACAAGCGGGACGCGAACCCGGAGCACGTGAAGCAGGAGCTCGGGAACCACGGCCTCGCGCCCGAGGAGTGGGGCGGCGACACCATCATGGTGCCGGTCTCCGCGAAGACCAAGGAGGGCATCGCGCAACTCCTCGACATGATCCTGCTGCAGGCGGACGTCCTCGAGCTCAAGGCCAGCCCGGGCCGGCTCGCCAAGGGGACGATCGTCGAGGCGCGCCTCGACCGCGGCCGCGGCCCGGTGGCGACCGTGCTGGTGCAGGAGGGGACGCTCCGGCCCGGCGACGCCTTCGTGTGTGGCACGCAGTACGGCCGCGTGCGCGCCATGATGAGCGACAAGGGCCAGCGCATCGAGGCGGCCGGTCCCTCGACGCCGGTCGAGATCCTGGGCCTCGGCGGCGTGCCCGAGGCGGGCGACACCTTCGTCGCGGTGCAGGACGACCAGAAGGCGCGGCAGGTCGCCGAGCACCGGCGCACCAAGCAGCGCGAGGCCGAGATGGCGAAGACCGCCAAGGTCTCGCTCGACGACCTCTACCAGCAGATCCAGACCGGCGAGATGAAGGAGCTGAAGGTCGTTCTGAAGGCCGACGTGCAAGGCTCGGTCGAGGCGACCAGCGACGCGCTCCGCCGGCTCTCGACCGACGACGTGCGCCTCAATGTCCTGCACGGCTCGGTCGGCGGCATCACCGAGTCGGACGTGCTCCTCGCCTCGGCCTCCAACGCCGTCGTCATCGGCTTCAACGTGCGCCCGGAGCCGAAGGCCGCGGCGCTCGCCGAGCGCGAGGGGGTGGACATCCGCCTCTACACCATCATCTACGAGGCCCTGAACGACGTGCGCGATGCGCTCGAAGGGCTCCTCGAGCCGACGCTGCAGGAGAAGGTGCTGGGCCGCGCCGAGGTGCGGCAGACCTTCACCGTCTCGGGCATCGGCCAGGTGGCGGGCTGCTTCGTCGCCGAGGGCAAGATCCTGCGTGGCGCCAAGGCGCGCCTCCTGCGCGACCACGTGGTGGTGCACGATGGGCGGATCGCGAGTCTCAAGCGCTTCAAAGAGGATGCGCGCGAGGTGGCCGGCGGCTACGAGTGCGGCATGTCGCTCGAGGGCTACCAGGACGTGAAGGTGGGCGACGTGATCGAGGCCTACGAGGTGGAGCAGGTGGCCCGCCGGCTCCCACCCGCGGCGGCCAAGGGCGCGCAGGCGGCCGAGCGCACGGCCTGACGCGCGCGGCGCCGGGGCCGCGAGCGTGCGCGAGGGATACCGATGGTGGTCGGCGTGCTCCGGCTCGAGCTGCTGCTCCCCGAGAATCACTCGCTCAAGGGCAAGCGCAGCGTGCTGCGGACCATCAAGGCGCGCGTGCAGAACAAGTTCAACGTCTCGATCGCGGAGTGCGCCGACCACGATCACTGGCAGCGCGCGACCCTCGGCGTGAGCCAGGTCGGCACGGACGAGGCGCACGTGGACCGCTGCCTGCGGGGAGTCGTCCACTTCATCGACGGGCTCGAGCTCGCCCAGGTGGGCGAGGAGCGCCTCGAGTTCCTCCACTATTGAGGACGGCGCGGTGGCCGAACGGCGCCCCGAGCGCGTGGCCCACCTCGTGCAGGCCGAGCTGGCGGCGCTCTTCCTGCGCGAGGCGAACGACCCCCGGCTGCGCGACCTGACCGTGACCGCCGTGCGCATGTCGTCCGATCTCCGCGTGGCCCGCGTCTACGTGCGGACGCTGGTCGACACGGCGGACGCGCGCGCGGCGGCGCTGCGCGCGCTCGCGCGCGCGGCGACCTTTCTCCGCGGGCGAGTGGGGCGGGCGCTCGGGCTGCGCCTCACGCCGGAGCTGCGCTTCGAGTACGACACGCAGCCCGACACCGCCCGCCGCCTCGACGACCTGCTGCGCGCGGCCAAGGACGAGGACACGGAGTGACCGGCGTCCTCCTGGTCGACAAGCCGGAGGGGATGACCTCGGCCGGTGTGATCCGCGCGCTCAAGCCGCGGCTCGGCCGGATCAAGGTCGGGCACCTGGGCACGCTCGACCCGTTCGCGAGCGGCCTCCTCCCGCTCTGCCTCGGCGAGGCGACCAAGGTGGCGCGCTATCTCCTGGTGGAGCACAAGGCGTACGAGGGGACGATCCGCCTCGGCACCGCGACCGACACGCTCGACCGCACCGGCACGCCGATCGACACGGCGCCCGTCCCGGCGCTCGCGCAGGCCGCACTCGATGCGGTCGCCGCGCGCTTCACCGGGCGCCAGCAGCAGGTGCCGCCCATGTACTCGGCGCTCAAGCGTGACGGCGTGCCGCTCTACGAGCTCGCGCGCCGCGGCCTCGAGGTCGAGCGCGCGCCGCGCGAGGTCACGATCGAGCGTCTCGAGCTGGTGCTGCGCGCGGCCGACCGGATCGACTTCCGCGTCGCCTGCTCGAAAGGGACGTACGTGCGCGTGCTGGCGGCCGACGTAGGGCGGGCGCTCGAGACCCGCGCCCACTTGGAGCGCCTGCGCCGGACGCGCGTCGGCGCCTTTCGCGTCGAGGACGCGACGTCGCTCGCCGCGCTTCTCGCGCCCGCCGCCGCGCTGCCCGTGCTCGGGGTCCGGGAGGCGCTCGCGGGCTACCCGGCCTTCGCGGCGCAGTCGCCGGAGGCGCTCGAGCGCC
>JBKPBB010000286.1:0-2930 GCA_046744245.1 Thermodesulfobacteriota bacterium | reverse complement strand
TGTATCGCGAGCTCAACCGGAGCGAGGCGCCGCCGCCGCTCATCGCGAGCTTCGTCGCCTGCCACGAGGACGAGGAGCGCGCGCGGGAGATGCTCGAGACCCACGTCCGCCGCTACTGCCGCTCGACGCTCGAGCACTACGAGTTCGCGAATGCCGGGCTGGCCACGGTGAAGGGCTACGAGTATTACGGCGCCCTCGCCCGCAACATCGAGAAGCACGGCGAGGACCGCTTCGTGCAGTTCCTCGCCGACCTCCAGGTGTGGGGCACGCCCGACCAGGTCTACGAGCGCATCTGCGAGCACCAGCGGCTCGCCGGGAGCGGCATGCTGATCGGGATCTTCAGCTATGGCGGCATGCCCCACGACGAGGCGCGGCGGAACATCCGCCTGTTTGCCGAGAAGGTCCTCCCCCGCGTGCAGGCGCTCGCCCCGCGGAGCCCCTTCCATGCGGCCTGAGACCCGCGCGGAGCTCGTGCGCCGCCTCCGCCACTACCTCGACACCGGCACGACCGCGATGGCGGAGGCGATGTTCCCGAACCCGGTCTCGGCCTACACGTCGGAGGAGCGGCTGGCGCTCGAGAAGCGCGTCCTCTTCCGCGCCTACCCCCTCCTGGTCGGGCTCTCCTGCCGGGTCGCAGCCCCCGGCGACTGGCTGACCGACGACGACTCGGGCATGCCGATCCTGGTGGTCCGCACCGGGGCCGGCACGCTCCGGGCGTTCGCCAACGTCTGCCGTCACCGCGGGGCGCGGGTGGTCGATGGCTGCGGGAGCGGGAAGCGGGCGCTCAGCTGCCCCTACCACGGGTGGACCTACGGCCTGGACGGCGGGCTCGTCGACGTTCCCGGCGAGGAGGGCTTCGCGGGGCTCTCCCGGGAGGAGCACTCCCTGCGGCCGCTCCCGGTAGTCGAGAAGTACGGGCTCGTCTGGGTGCGACCCGCACCGGCCGCGCCCGAGGCGACGATCGACATCGACGCCCACCTGGGCGGGCTCGCCCCCGAGCTCGCGAGCTTCGGCTTCGAGCGCTGGCACCACTTCGAGACCCGGACGCTCCGGCCGCGCATCAACTGGAAGACGGCGGTCGACACCTTCCTCGAGGCGTATCACCTGGCCGCGCTCCACCAGGAGAGCGTCGCGCCGATCTTCGTCGGCAACCTCTGCGCCTCCGACGGCTTCGGCCCACATCACCGCATGATCGCCGTCCGCCGCTCGTTCGCCGAGCTCGGCGACCGGGGCGAGGCCGAGCGGGACTTCCTGCGCCACACGATCGAGCTCTACACGCTCTTCCCCAACGCCGTCTTCGTCCATCAGGCGGACCACGTGGAGCTCTGGCGCATGTTCCCCGGTCTCACGCCCGACGACTGCGCGGTCCACCTCTCCCTCTACGTCCCCGAGCCCCCGGCGACCGAGAAGGCGCGCCAGCACTGGGCCGCGAACCTGCAGCTCGCCGTCGACGCGGTCGACCGCGAGGACTTCCGGCTGGGGGAAGGCATCCAGCGTGGCTTCCGCTCCGGGGCGCAGGACCACGTGACCTACGGGCGGAACGAGCCGGCGCTCATACACTTCCACCGGAGCCTGCGGCGCGCGCTCGAGCTGGAGTAGACGGCGTGGCCGGCATCCGCTTCGACACGAGCCCCTCCGCCTGGCGCCACTGGGTGCTCGCGGTCGAGGGCGGCGTCGCGACGCTCGCGCTGAACGTCCAGGAGGACGGCGGCCTCGTCCCCGGCTACGCCCTCAAGCTCAACTCCTACGACCTCGCGGTCGACATCGAGCTGGCCGACGCCATCCAGCGCCTGCGCTTCTCCCACCCCGAGGTGCACGCGCTGGTCGTGACCTCGCTCCGCGAGCGCATGTTCTCGGCCGGGGCCAACATCTTCATGCTCGCCGCGAGCTCGCACCCCTTCAAGGTGAACTTCTGCAAGTTCACCAACGAGACGCGTCTCGCCCTGGAGGAGATGAGCGCGGAGTCGGGGATCCGCACGCTGGCGGCCCTCAACGGCACCGCGTCGGGCGGCGGCTACGAGCTGGCGCTCGCCTGCGACGAGATCCTGCTGGTCGACGACGGCGCGGCGGCGGTGTCGCTCCCGGAGGTGCCGCTCCTCGGCGTGCTGCCCGGCACCGGCGGCCTCACGCGCGTCGTCGACAAGCGGAAGGTCCGGCGCGACCGCGCCGACTTCTTCGCGACCACGGCCGAGGGCGTGAAGGGAAAGCGCGCGGCCGAGTGGCGCCTGGTCGACGAGGCGGTCCCTCGTTCGGAGTTCGACGCCCGCGTCCGGGAACGCGCGGCGGCGCTCGCGGCCACCAGCGATCGGCCGGCGGCCGGCACGGGGGTCGAGCTCGAGGCGCTCGCACCGCGGCGCACCGCAGACGGGCTCGAGTACCGCTGGGTGCGGCTCGAGGTCGACCGCGAGAAGCGCATCGCGACGCTGACAATACGTGCGCCCGAGCGGGGCGAGCCGGATAGCCCGCAGGCGTTCCTCGAAGCCGGCTCGCGCGCCTGGGCGATCGCCGCCTGGCGCGAGCTCGACGACGCGCTCCTCCACCTCCGCTTCGACGAGCCCGAGGCCGGCATCGTGCGCCTCCGAACGACCGGTGATCCCGAGGCCGTGCTTGCCGTCGACTGCGCGATCGACCGCCACCGCGACCACTGGCTCGTGCGCGAGATCGCGCTGCTCCAGCGGCGGGTGCTGAAGCGCCTCGACCTCACGGCGCGCACGTTCTTCGCGCTCGTCGAGCCGGGCTCGGCGTTCGCCGGCTCGCTGCTCGAGCTGGTGCTCGCCGCCGACCGCTCCTACATGCTCGCCGGGAGCGACCCGCCCGCGACGATCGCCCTCTCGCCTCTGAACCACGGCGCGCTGCCCACGAGCTCCGGCCTCTCGCGTCTCGAGGCGCGGTTCCTCGGCGATCCGGCGCGTCTGCGCGCGGTGTTGGCG
>JBKPBB010000053.1:0-2979 GCA_046744245.1 Thermodesulfobacteriota bacterium | reverse complement strand
CTGGTCGTCCGCCGCGGCGAGCTCTCGGTCTTCGCGCGGCAGCCCGCCGACGCGGGTGAGGAGCTGGCCGCCTGGCGGGCCGCGCTCGTGTGCCCGACGGCGTCGATCGGGCGGGTGACGAGGCAGCGCCCGCCGTCCGGGCTGTTTCCGCACGAGCTGGCCCCCGGCGTCTACCGCTGCGGGTACAACGCGCGCTCGTCCTACGGCGCGCACTCCTACTTCGTCGTGCGCCCCGGCGGGAACCTCCTCGTCGACGCCCCTCGTTTCGTCGCGCCCGTCGTGCGCCACGTCGAGAAGCACGGCGGCATCGCCGACATCCTGCTCACGCATCGCGACGACGTGGCGGATGCGCGCCGCTTCATGCAGCACTTCCGCGCCCGTGTCTGGATCCACGAGGACGACCGTGACGCCGCGCCGTATGCAACCGGGATCCTCCGCGGTCGCGAGCCATGCGACGTCCGCGCGGGCGTGCGCGCGATTCCGGTCCCGGGGCACACCCGCGGGAGCACCGTCTACCTCGTCGACGACTGCTACCTCTTCACGGGCGACTCGCTCGCGTGGAGCTTCGAGCGCCGCGACCTTCAGGCCTTCCGGGACGCCTGCTGGTACTCGTGGGCCGAGCAGGCGCGGTCGCTCGCGCGCCTCGTCACCTTCCGCTTCGAGTGGGTGCTCGCCGGCCACGGCGGCAGCATCCGGCTTCCGGCGGACGAGATGCGGGATCGTCTCGAGCGCCTCGTCGAGCGGATGGGAACCACCGCCGCGTAGGGCGGCCCGCCTGCGTTGGAGCGGGACGGCCAAGTCGTCTCCACCGACGATCTCCTGCCCCCGCCGGCGGACTCGTAGCCCCGCCACGCCCTTGTGGCTCGCCGCCCCTTCGGTGTAGCGGAGAGCGCGCCATGGCCTACCGCATCGGCGTCGACGTGGGCGGCACCTTCACCGACCTGGTCCTCGTCGGGCCGAACGGCAGGCTCGTCCTCGACAAGCACCCGACCACGCCGCGCGACCAGTCGGTGGGCGTGCTCGGCGGCATCGCTCTGCTCGCGGCGCGCGAGGGGCTCGCGCGCGAGGCCCTGCTCGCCGCGACCGACCTCGTCGTGCACGGCACCACCACCGCCGACAACACCATGATCGAGATGTCCGGGGCCACCACCGGCCTGGTCACCAGCGAGGGGCATCGCGACGAGATCGAGATCCGCCGGGGCTACAAGGAGGACATCTGGGACCCGGCGCTGCCGCCCCCGCCGCCCATCTGCCCGCGCCGCCGCCGCTACGGCGTCCCCGAGCGGCTCGACTTCGAGGGCAACGTGATCGTGCCGCTCGACGAGGAGGCCGTGCGCCGCGCCTGCCGGCGCATGCAGCGCCAGGGCGTCGACTCGCTCGCGGTCGTCCTCCTCTTCTCCTTCGTGAACCCGGCCCACGAGCGGCGCGTGCGCGCGATCGCGGCCGAGGAGCTCCCCGGCGTGATGGTCTCGCTCTCGCACGAGGTGATGCCGTCGGCGCCCGAGTTCGAGCGCACCAGCACGACGCTCGTGAACGCCTACGTGGGGCCGAAGATCGGCCGCTACCTGAGCCAGCTCGACGAGCGGCTGCGCGCCGCGGGCTTCGCGGGCGAGCTCCTCATCATGCAGTCGAACGGCGGCGTCATGCCGGGCGGCTACGTCGCCGAGAAGGCGGTCGCCGTCATGGGCTCGGGGCCGGCGGGTGGGGTGAACGGCGCGACGGCGGTCGCGGGGCAGGCCGGCATCCGGGACTTCATCTCGGTCGACATGGGCGGCACGAGCTACGACGTGTGCCTGGTGCGCGGCGGCGCGCCCGACGTGAAGGCGGGCTGGAACTGGCACCACCGCTACCTGATCGGCCTCCCGATGGTGGACGTGCAGTCGGTCGGCGCGGGCGGCGGCTCGATCGCGCGCGTCGAGTCGGGCGCGCTCCGCGTCGGGCCGGAGAGCGCGGGGGCCGAGCCCGGGCCGGTGTGCTACGGGCGGGGCGGCGTCGAGCCGACGGTCACGGACGCGAACCTGGTCCTCGGCTACCTGAACCCGGGCTCGTTCTGCGGCGGCACCATGCGGCTCGACGTCGAGGGCGCGCTCGCCGCCATCCGCGAGCGGGTGGCGAAGCCGCTCGGCGTCTCCGTGGTCGAGGCCGCGGAGGGCATCTTCCGGCTGGTCAACGCCAACATGGCGCACGCGGTCCGCAAGGTCTCGGCGGGCCGCGGCGTCGACCCGCGCCCGCTCACGCTGGTCGTCTTCGGCGGCAACGGGCCGGTGCACGCGGGCATGCAGGCCGCGGAGCTCGGCATCCGGCGCATCTTCGTGCCCAAGCTGGCGCCCGCGTTCTCGGCCCTCGGGCTCCTCCTGACCGACCACGTGGTCGACCAGATGCGCTCCTACATCAGCCCGGTCGGCCGGGTGGACCTGGCGCGCGTGAACCGGCTCTTCGCCGAGATGGAGGCGGCGGCGCGCGCTGCGCTCGGGGCGCGGAACGGACGGCGCGCCCGGCGGCTGCGCTTCGAGCGCATGGCCGCGCTCTGCTACCCGGGCCAGACCTTCGACATGCCGGTGCCGCTCCCCGGGCGTCCGGGGCCGGTCACTGCCCGCGTGCTCGCCGATACGGTCGGGCGCTTCCACCGCCTGCACGAGGAGCTGCACACCTACGCCTGCCGCGACGAGGAGCCGATCCTGCGCGGGCTCCGCGTGAAGGCGGTCGCGGAGGAGGAGAAGCCCGCCCTTCCGCGCCTCCCGCGCAAGGCCCCCGGCAGCCCGCGCCTCGGCGCCCGCAAGGCCTTCTTCCGCGGTCGCTTCGTCGCCACCCCGGTCTACGACGGCGCGCGGCTCGGCCCGGGTCAGGCGATCCTCGGTCCCGCCATCGTCGAGGAGCCGTTCACCACCATCGTCGTCTACCCGGGGCAGCGCGCGACGGTGGACGCCTTCGGCAACTACACGATCACGCGCGGGCGCGAGTAGGCGGCGTGGCGACCAC
>JBKPBB010000116.1:0-3547 GCA_046744245.1 Thermodesulfobacteriota bacterium | reverse complement strand
CGACCCTTCCCGCCGCGCCAGTAGAGATCCGGCGCGAGCGCGACGTAGCCCTCGCCCGCGATCCGGCGCGCCACGTCCTTGATGTGGTCGTTCAGGCCGAACGCCTCCTGGATGACGAGCACGCAGGGCGCGCGGGCGCTGTCCTTCGGCCGCGCCAGGAAGGCGGGCATCGAGCGGCCCGCCGCCGGCACTTCTACCATCTGGCTCTCGACGTCCATTGCGGCACCTCCTGTGGGGGCAGGCGGCCGGTCGCCGGCTTAGTTAATAGGAGGGGCCCTTCACCTTGCAATGCCTTGGCGGGGGGCCTCGAGCTACCGTTGACTCGTGACCCCTGGAACAGCATAACTTAAAACACCTTTTCGGAGCAGGGCAGTGCGGCGCGAGAAGTCCAACTACATCATCCAATCGGTGTCTCACTCGCTGGATGTGCTCGAGCAGTTCGCGGGCGACGCCGAGGAGCTCGGCGTGACCGAGCTGTCGAAGCGGCTCCGGCTGCATAAGAACAACGTCTTCCGCCTGCTCGCCACGCTCGAGTCGCGCGGCTACATCGAGCAGAACCGCGCCACCGAGAACTACCGCCTCGGCATCCGTTGCCTCCAGCTCGGGCAGAGCTACGTGCAGCACATGGGGCTCCTCCGCCAGGCGCGGCCGATCATGGCCGAGCTGGTGCGTCAGGCGCGCGAAACGACGTATCTCGCCGTGCTGCGGCGCGCGGCGGTGGTCCCGGTCGAGGTGATCGAGGCCGACCGCCCGGTGCGCATCGTCTCCCAGCTCGGCGAGGCGCTGCCGCTCCACGCGACCGCGGCCGGCAAGGTCCACCTCGCCTTCGAGCAGGAGGACGAGCTGCGCGCGCTCGTCCCCGACGGCCTCCCGCGCTTCACCGAGCGCACCATCGTCGACCGCCAGGCCCTCCTCCAGCAGCTGCGCGCCGTCACGGCCAACGGCTACGCCGTCGACCTGGGCGAGCATCTCGAGGACGTGCGGGCCGTCGCCGCGCCGGTGCGCGACTACGCGCGCGCCGTGGTCGGCGCGCTCGCGGTCGTGGCGCCCGCCTCGCGCCTGACGCCCGAGCGCATCGAGAAGGAGGTCGCGCCACTCGTGCTCAAGGCGGGACGCGAGCTCTCCAGCCGGCTCGGCTTCGACGTCGGGCGGCGCGAGGCGCAAGCCTGAGGAAAGTCGGCAGTTTCCTTGCTTGACTTGGCCGTGCCGCGCTGTGTAATGGCTTCCCTTCCGCATCGATCCCCAGGGAGACCCGTGTGAAGATCCTGGTCGCCGTGAAGCGTGTCCCCGACCCCGAGACGGTCATCAAGATCGCCCCCGACGGCAGCAACATCGTCGGCGACAACGTCAAGTGGGTGATCAACCCCTTCGACGAGATCGCGATCGAGGAAGCGCTGCGCGTGAAGGAGAAGGTCCCGGGCACCGAGGTCGTGCTGGTCTCGATCGGCGCGAAGACGGCGCAGGAGCAGCTCCGCACGGGGCTCGCCATGGGCGCCGACCGCGCCATCCTCGTGCTCTCGGAGCAGGCGCTCGAGCCGCTCGCCGTGGCGCGCGTCATGCAGAAGCTGGCCGAGACCGAGAAGCCGGACCTCCTCCTCATGGGCAAGCAGGCGATCGACGACGACTCGAACTGCGTCGGGCAGATGGTGGCCGAGCTGCTCGAGTGGCCGCAGGCCACCTTCGCCTCCAAGCTCGAGCTGGCCGCCGACCAGAAATCGGCCAAGGTGACCCGTGAGGTCGACGGCGGCCTCGAGACGCTCGCCATCCCGCTCCCCGCGCTCGTGACCGCGGACCTCCGCCTGAACGAGCCGCGCTACGCCTCGCTGCCCGGCATCATGAAGGCGCGAAAGAAGGAGCTCAAGGAGATCCCGGTCGCCGATCTGGGCGTCGACGTCGCGCCGCGGCTCAAGATCCTGAAGCTCGAGACGCCGCCCAAACGCACGGGCGGCCGCAAAGTCAAGTCGGTCCAGGAGCTCGTCCAGGTGCTGCACAGCGAAGCGAAGGTCATCTGAGCATGGGCACCGTCCTCGTCGTCGCCGAGCACCTGCACGGCAAGTTCCCGAAGACCACGCTGGTGAGCGTCGCCGCCGGCAAGCAGGCCGCGTCGCTCGCGGGCGGCAAGTGCCTCGCGGCCGTCCTCGGCCAGGGCATCGACGCGCTGGCCAGCGAGCTGGCCGAGTACGGCGTCGACGTGGTGGCGGTCGACGGGGCACCGTTCGCGCACTACCTGGCCGACGCCTACACCGCCGCCATCGTCGAGATCGTCAAGCAGAAGGGCGTGGAGACGGTGATCGCGGCCGCGACCGCGGTCGGCAAGGACCTGCTGCCGCGCATCGCCGCGCGCCTCGGCGCGGGCATGGCGTCGGACGTGACCGCGATCGTCGACGCCAAGACCTTCAAGCGGCCGATGTACGCCGGCAACGCGCTCGCCACGGTGGAGATCGAGGGCACGCCGCGCGTCGTCTCGGTGCGCGTGACGGCCTTCGACGCGGCCACCAAGGACGCGCAGAAGGGCTCCGTCGAGAAGCTCGCCGTGACACCCGACGCGACACACACGCGCATGCAGTTCGTCGAGTTCGCCGAGACCAAGTCCGACCGCCCCGTGCTGACCGAGGCGCGCATCGTCTGCTCCGGCGGCCGCGGCCTCAAGAACGGCGAGAACTTCAAGATCTACCTGGAGCCCCTGTGCGACGCGCTCGGCGCCGCCATGGGCGCCAGCCGCGCCGCGGTCGACGCCGGCTTCGTACCGAACGACCTGCAGGTCGGGCAGACGGGCAAGGTGGTCGCGCCGCAGCTCTACATCGCCGTCGGCATCTCGGGCGCGATCCAGCACCTCGCCGGCATGAAGGACTCGAAGGTGATCGTCGCCATCAACAAGGACGAGGAGGCGCCGATCTTCCAGATCGCCGACTACGGGCTGGTGGCCGACCTCTTCAAGGCCGTGCCCGAGCTGACCGAGGAAGTGAAGAAGCTCAAGTCCGCGTGAGCGGGCTGCCGCGGACCTTCTACCTCCAGCCGACCCTCCGCGTCGCCCGCGCGCTGCTCGGGAAGATCCTCGTCCACCAGACCGGGGCGGGCCTGACCGCGGGCCGCATCGTCGAGGTCGAGGCCTACCGCGGCCCCGCCGACCGCGCCGCGCACAGCGCGGGCGGCCACCGCTCGGCGCGCAACGAGGTGATGTGGGGCCCGCCCGGCCACGCCTACGTCTACTTCATCTATGGGATGCACCACTGCGTGAACGTCGTCTGCCAGCCGTCGGACATCCCCGAGGCGGTGCTCCTGCGCGCGCTCGAGCCGGTCGAGGGCGAGGCGCTGATGCGCCGACGGCGGCGGCTCCCCGATGCGCCCGTGTGGCGCCTCTGCCGCGGCCCGGGCGCGCTCTGCCAGGCGATGGGGATCGGGCGCGCCGAGAACGGCGCCGATCTGGTGCGCGGCGCACTCCGCATCCTCGATGCGCCCGCCGTGCCGTCGCGGCGGGTCACGCGCAGCGCGCGCATCGGGGTCGGCTATGCCGGGGCGGATGCGGTGCGGCCGTGGCGGTTCATGG
>JBKPBB010000393.1:0-11920 GCA_046744245.1 Thermodesulfobacteriota bacterium | reverse complement strand
CACGGCGAGCGCGCCGGCGTCGAGCGCGGCAGGCGGCCCGGCGGTCCGCTTGGCGCGCATGGTCCGTTTCGCTAGATACGGGTCCGTCGCATGGCCGACGAGCCCGCCGAGAAGGAATGCTGCCGGCGCACGCGCGAGCGCTGGCTGGCGCGCATTCGAGCGCACTTCACCTCCTTCCCGGTGATCAAGGACGTCCCGTGCGACGAATGCCGGGAGATCATCGAGATCCGGGTCTACGGGCCGTCGGCAGCGTGATGCCGGCCAGGTAGCGCCACTCGGCGGGCGCCTGCAAGCTCTCCGTCGCGCGGGCGATGGCGTGGGCCGCGGAGCGGCCGTCCCCGCGGTCATCGGCCAGCGCCCGACGCCTGCTCCGCTGCAGCCCCCAGGGCGGGCGCGTACGCGAGGACGGCGGTCGCGACCAGGGCGATGACGACCCCGCCGCCCGCCAGAGCGCGCGGCACCCCGATCCGGTCGCCCACGAATCCGATGCCGAGCGCCCCGACCGTCGTGAACCCGAAGAGGATCACCGTCATCATGCTCATGACCCGCCCGCGCATGCCGTCGTGCACGACGGTCTGGATGGTGGTGTTGAGCGAAGCGACCGCGACCGTCTGCAGCACGCCCATGACGAAGAGGAGGAGCATGGTCGCGGGCATCGTGTGCACGAGCGCCATACCGCAGAGTGCCAGGCCGAAGGCGATCGCGCAGCCGCCCGCGGCGAGGTCCTTGCGGGGCAGGTCGCCGACGGCCGAGAGGCCGAGGCCGCTCGTCACGGCGCCTGCTCCGATCGCGGCCATGAGGTAGCCGAGCCCGGTGGCGTCGAGGTGCAAGGTGTCGCGCGCCAGCGCCGGCAGCAGGATGATGTACGGGAAGCCGAAGACGCTCATCACGGCCACCAGCACGAGCGAGGGAGCGATCACGGGATGGCGGCGCGCGTAGCCGAGCCCGTCGCGCAGCGCGCGCCCGACCGGCGGGGGCGCCCCGGGCGGCCGCCTCGGCAGCCGGACACGGGCGATCATGAGGATCATCGCCAGGAAGCCTGCGGCGTTGAGGGCGAAGCAGCCCTGCGGGCCGATCGTGCCGTAGGCGAAGCCGGCCAGCGCCGGGCCGATGGTGCGCGCCAGGTTGAACTGCACGGAGTTGAGCGAGATCGCGTTCAGGAGCTCGCCGGGCTCGACCAGGCTCGGGATCACGGCCTGCATGGCGGGCGCGAAGAGCGCGCTCGCCGTGCCCGCGACCATCGAGATCGCGATGATGTGCCAGACCGCGATGTGCCCGCTCGCGGTCAGCACGGCGAGGGTGAGCGCGGTCGCCGCGCTCACGCCGAGCGTGCCGAGCATGATCGTGCGCCGGCTGGCCCGGTCGGCGATCGCGCCGCCCACGAGGCCGAGGAAGAGGATGGGTGCGTTGCCGCAGAAGCTGACGGTGCCGAGGAGCGATGCCCGGCGCGTCAGGTCGTAGACCAGCCAGCCGAGCGCGATCTGCTGCATCCACACGCCCAGGTTGGCGATGAACGAGCCCGACCAGAAGAGGCGGTAGTCGCGCGAGCCGAGGACGCGGAGCACGCCGTGGACGTCATCACGCCCCCCGACCCCTGGTCAAACCACGCGCCTCGCCGAGCGTGGAGTGCGAAGTCGAAGACGGTCGTTGATCCAGCCTCGAGGCGGAGCCTCGTCAGGATTGAGCCGGCGCGGCGAGGGGGTTACAAGGTCGCCGGGGGAGCCGTTCGGATGCGGTGTCCTCACTGCCGGCACGAGAACCGCGAGACCGCCCGCTTCTGTGGCGAGTGCGGCGCCTCGTTCGAGCGCGGTGCTGCCTGTCCGCGCTGCGCGGCCAAGAACCCGGTGGGCCAGCGATTCTGCGATTCCTGTGGGGAGCGGCTCGCGACGGGCGAGGGGCGCGGTCCGGCACGCGACCCGCGCTCGTACACGCCGGGACAGCTCGTCGAAAGGATCCTCGCCACGCGCAGCGCGCTCGAAGGGGAGCGCAAGCAGGTCACGGTGCTGTTCGCCGACGTGGTCGACTCCATGCTGCTCGCCGAGCGGGTGGGTGCGGAGGAATGGCATCGGGTTCTCGACCGCTTCTTCCAGATCGCGGCCGAGGCGATCCATCGCTTCGAAGGCACCGTCAACCAGTTCACCGGCGACGGGATCATGGCTCTCTTCGGGGCTCCCATCGCGCACGAGGATCACGCCCGGCGAGCGTGTCACGCCGCGCTGCACTTGGTGGACGAGCTGCGGCGCTATGCCGGTGCGCTCCGAACCCGAGGGCTCGAGTTCTCCGTCCGCATGGGCCTCAACTCGGGGGAGGTGGTGGTCGGCAAGATCGGCGACGACCTGCGCATGGACTACACCGCCCAGGGACACTGCGTGGGGCTCGCGGCGCGGATGCAGCAGGTGGCCGCTCCCGGCAGCGTGTACCTGACCGAGCATACCGCCCGGCTGGTCGAGGGGTTCTTCACCTTGCACGACCAGGGAGCTCGGGCGACGAAAGGCGTCAGTACCCCGGTCCGGGTCTTCGAGCTCCAGGGGATCGGCCCGCTGCGCGCACGCCTCGACGCCTCCGGCCTGCGGGGCTTCTCGCGGCTGGTGGGACGGGGAGGGGAGCTCGCCTGGCTCGACCACGTGCTGGCGCGGGCGACCGAGTCGGATGGGCAGGTCGTCGGCGTGGTCGGCGACGCCGGGGTCGGAAAGAGCCGGCTCTGCCTCGAGTTCGTGAGTCGCTGTCGCGCGCAGGGGATCGCGGTGCACGAAGCCCATTGCCCCGCGCACGGCTCGACCGTGCCCATGCTGCCCATCCGCGACCTCTTGCGCAGCTACCTCGCGCTCGGCGATGGCGATTCGGCCGAGGCGGTCCGATGCAAGGTCTCGGATCAACTTCTCGGGCTGGACCCGAATTTTCGGGAAGCGCTCCCTCTCGTTCTGGATCTGCTCGGCGTGCCGGATCCCGATACGCCGGACACCTCCCGCGCCAGCTCGGGCGAGCGACTCGCCGCCTTCGTTCGCCGGTTCGTTCCCCTGCGCAGCGCGAACGAGCCCGTGGTGCTGCTGATCGACGACGCGCACTGGATCGACCCGGCGAGCGAAGAGCTCGTGCGCGAGCTGGCCGCCGCGGTGCATGGCACGCGAACGCTGCTGCTCGCGAACTTTCGGCCCGAGTACCGGCCGGCGTGGTTGGGGGGATCGCACTACCACCAGCTGCCGCTCTCGCCGCTGGGGCAGGAGGCCACCCGCGAGCTGCTCCACGAGCTGCTCGGGTCGGACAGCTCGGTCGGCGATCTCTCGGGGCGCATTCGCGAGCGAACTGGGGGAAACCCGTTCTTCATCGAAGAGGTCGTGCAGGCGCTGGCCGCGTCGGGAAGCCTCGCCGGGGAGCGTGGGGCCTATCGTCTCACCGGGCCCGTCGACACCCTGGCCCTCCCTGCCACCGTGCAATCGCTTCTCGCCGCGCGTATCGATCGGCTCGGCGAGCAGGCGAAGCACGTGCTGCAGGCCGCGGCCGTCATGGGCATGCAATTCGACGAGCCGCTCCTCGAGGAGGTCGGTCGGCCCGGCGCCCCCGATCTCGACACGGCGCTCGGCAGGCTCCGGGAGGCGGAGTTCATCTACCTGGTCACGCCGTATCCGCAGCCACAGTACGCCTTCAGGCATCCCCTCACGCGCGAGGTGGCATACCACTCGCTGCTCGGTGACCAGCGTGCCCGGCTGCACGCCATGGTCGCGGCCGCCCTGGAGAAGCTGCGCGCGGACCGGCTCGGCCAGTACGCGTCGCTGATCGCCCATCACTGGGAAGCCTCCGGCATGCGCTACGAGGCCACGCGCTGGCAGCGCCGCGCGGCGCTCCAGGTCTCGAACATCAAGGTGAAGAGCCGGCGCCGGGTGCCGACGCCATGAGACTCGCCTGCCGCCTCTACAGCTCCCCCGCCAGCCGCTCGGCGAGGCGCGTGGCGAGCGCCATGATCGTGATCTGCGGGTTCACCTTGCAGGACGACGGGAAGAGGCTCGCGTCGCCGACCCAGAGGCCGGGCGTGCCGTGCACCCGCCCGACGGAGTCGGTGACGGCCTGCCGCGGGTCCTCCCCCATGCGGGCCGTGCCCTGCGGGTGGAACGCCATCATCTCGAAGTCGGCGGCGGGGAGGTCGGCACCCTGGAGGGCGCGCGCCTCGTCGATCGAGCGCAGGACCGGGCGCGAGTGGGCGCCGGAGTAGACCTCGCGCGCGCCGGCGGCGAAGAAGATCTCGGCGGTGAGGCCGATGGCGCGCGCGAGCCGCTTCGCGTCGGCGGCGCCGAGCTGGTAGGTGACGCGCGGGAAGCGGCCGCGGCCGGCGCGCACGCGCCCCGCCGACTCGTCCGAGATGAGGGCGCCGAAGGAGCCGAGGCGCGCGTAGCGTGCCATGATGTCCTTGTGAGCCCTCCCCACCCCGGGCAGGACGGGCGCCTCCATCGCGGGCGGGACGAACTGGCCCTGGATGAAGATGCCCTCGCGGGTGAAGTGGTGCACGTTGTAGGCCTGCGGCACCTCCTCCCAGCCGCGCACCTCCTCGTCGAAGAGGGCGCCGACGCGGGCCGCGGGGTGGATGTGGAGGTTCCGCCCGCGGAGCCCCGACGGATCGGGCACGGCGCTCCGCTCGAGGAGCGCGGGCGTGAGCAGCGCGCCGCAGGCCACCACCACGTGGCGCGCCAGCACGCGCAGCTCGTGGCCCGTCTCGCGCTCGTCGCGATCGACGAAGCGGCCGACCACGCCGATCGCCTTGCCGGCGGAGAGGAGCACCGTGCCCACGCGGCAGCGCGTGAAGAGCCGCGCGCCGGCGTCGAGCGCGCGCGGCACGTAGGAGACGTGCATCGCCTGCTTGGCGTCCTGCGGGCAGCCGAAGGCGCACACGCCGGTGCCGAGGCAGCCGCGTTCATTGCGGGGGATCCTCGCGCCCGCGTAGCCGAGCGCCGCGGCGCCCCGCTCGAAGAGCGTGCTGTTGCGGCCGTAGGTCTCGTCGGGGACGGGGCGGACGTGCAGCTCCTGCTCGACGCGCTCGAAGTAGGGGCGGAGGTCGGGCTCGCGCGCACCGCGGACGCCGTAGCGCTCCGCCCACTCGTCGAGCACGTAGTCGGGGGCGCGGTAGCAGGTGCCGGAGTTGATGGTGGTGGTGCCGCCGACGCAGCGGCCGAGCGGGATCGGGATGGTCGGGCGGCCGAGCGCGCCGGTGAGCCCGCGGCCGCGGTAGAGCAGGTCGATCATCGCGCGCGGATTCCCGCTGAAGTCCTTGCCGGTGAAGAAGCCGCCCTCCTCGACCAGCACCACGTCGCGGCCGCGCGCCGCGAGCTCGCGCGCCACCACCGCGCCGCCCGCGCCCGAGCCCACCACGACCACCTCGGCCAGCTCGTGGACGTCGTGCGCGACCGTGGCGCCGTCGGTCATGTCGCGAGCCGCGCGGCGTGGTGCGCGGCGTTCGGCCCGGCGAGCAGCTTCTGCCGGAGGTGGGCGTCGTCGTAGCCGACGGCGGGCCAGACCTCCGGGCGCTCGTAGAAGTGCATCAAGGCGAGGAGCTTCAGGCTCGCGAGGAGCTGCCGGCGCGGCCCCAGGCGAGAGGCCTCCCAGGCGGCGAGCGCGCGTTCGCGCGCCGCCGGGTCGAGGCGCGAGAACGGCCGCGTGCGCTCGAACACGACCGCGCCGTACTCGATGGCGCGGAGGAGGAGGCGGAGGCCGGCAGGGCCGAGCGGATGGAGGCGCGCGCAGTAGCCCGCGAGGGCGGCGTCGAGGTCGGTGTCGGCGGCGCCGATCGCGAAGGGCCCGCCCGGCGGCACGAGCGCGTCGAGGACCGCACGCAGGAGCGCGGCGTCGCGCGCCGCGGGCGCCTCGTCGGTGGCCCACACGACCGCCCACGCGCCGAGCGCGATCGCCGCCAGCGCGCCGTCCACGAGCGCGTTCGCGAGGTAAATGAAGGCGGGCATCGAGAGCACGAAGTAGCCCGCGCAGGTGAGCGACGAGGTCGCCTTGCCGGCGGCGAGCAGCGGCATCAGGTGCGCGCGCCCGCGCGGGTCACGCGCGATCTGGGCGGCGAGGAGCGTCACCAGCACCATGTAGGCGAGGCCGAGCGAGAGCCAGAAGCGGAGCGCGGACGGTGGCGCCGGCGGGAAGCCGAGCGGGCTGCCGGCCGCGTTGAGCACGCTGAGCGTGCCGTCGGGGAAGAGGAAGAAGAGGAGCCCGGTGGCGGCGAAGGCGACCGCCAGCCCTGCGAAGAGAAGGCGGAGCGCCGCGAGGATGCGGTCCGGCATGGCGGGCGCCATGGAACACCCGGGCTCGCAGTCGCGTCAACCGGCCGCGGTTGACAGCCCGCGGGGCACGGCAGTACGTGCAGGCGCCGTGGGGCGCCTCCTCATCTCGGCCGACTCGCACGTCATGGAGCCGGTCGACCTGTGGACGAGCGGGCTTCCGGCGCAGCTCCGCGCGCACGGCCCGCGCGTCGAGCCGCGCGACGGGGTCGCGTGCCTCCTGGTCGAGGACACGGTGGTGCGGCGCTTCCCCCCCGTTGCGAAGGCCGCGGGCCCGGCGGACGCACCGGACGAGAAGACCTTGATGCGCGGCGCGAGCGACCCCGCCGGCCGGCTCCGCGACCTCGACACCGACGGCGTGTGGGGCGAGGTCATCTACCCGAACCTCGCCTTCTTCTGCTGCTTCCACATCCGGAGCCCGGAGCTCCAGATCGAGACCGCGCGCCTCTACAACGAGTGGGTCGCCGAGCAGTTCATCGCCGCCTCGGAGCGCTTCGCGCCGGTGGCGGTGCTCCCCGTGAACGACATCGCGGCGGCGGTGAAGGAGCTCTGGCGCGCGGCGCGGCGCGGCTTCCGCGGCGCGATGCTGCCCGCGCACATGGACCTCCGCCCTTACAACGACCCGGCCTACGACCCGCTCTGGGCCGCGGCCGAGGAGCTCGGCGTACCGCTCACCTTCCACGCCGGCACGGGCCGCACGCAGACGCCCGCGCATGGGCCGGGCGGCGCGGTCATCAACTACGTCGTCACCGTGGCCGGGCCGATGGAGACGGTCGCCTACCTCTGCGGCTCGGGCGTGCTCGAGCGGCATCCGAAGCTGCGCGTCGTCATGGTGGAGTGTGGGAGCGGCTGGCTCGCGTGGGTGCTGCACGCCATGGACGACGCGTATCGCGAGCACCACATGTTCGTGCGGCCGAAGCTCGCGCTCTTGCCGAGCGAGTACTTCCGCCGCCAGGGCGCGGTCACCTTCCAGCGCGATCCCGTCGGCCTCGCGAACCTGCCCTTCACCGGCGACCGCTCCCTGATGTGGGGCTCGGACTACCCGCACCCCGAGGGCACGTGGCCGCGCTCGCAGGAGGTGCTGGCGCGCCAGCTCGAGGGCCTGCCCGAGAGCACGATCGACCGCATCGTGACCTGGAACGCCGCCGAGCTCTACCGCTTCCGCCTGCCCACCGATGCGGCGTAGGAGTCAGGCGAGGTCGAAGAGCAGGAGCTCGGACGGTGCGCTCGCCGTGAGGGCGAGACGCGCCTCGTCGCTCACCGCGGCCCCGTCGCCCGCCGCGAGCGTCGTGCCGTTCATGACGAGCGCGCCGCGCACGACCTGCAGCCAGGCGTGCCGGCCGGGCGCAAGCGAATGGACGATCTCCTCGCCCGGCGCGAGCCGCGCCGCGAGGAGCCGGACGTCCTGGTGCACGGTGACCGAGCCGTCGCGCCCGTCGCGCGCGGCGACCAGGCGGAGCCGGCCCTGCATCTCCGCGGCCGGGAACGCGCGCTGCTCGTAGCCGGGCGCGAGCCCCTGCCGCTCGGGCAGGATCCAGATCTGGAGAAAGTGCACGGGCTCGGTGCGCGACGGGTTGTACTCGCTGTGCGTGACGCCGGTGCCGGCGGTCATGCGCTGCACCTCGCCGGGGCGGATGACGGAGCCGGTCCCCAGGCTGTCCTTGTGCTCGAGCGCGCCCTCGACGACGTACGTGACGATCTCCATGTCGCGGTGGCCGTGGGTGGGGAAGCCCGCGCCCGGCTGTACCCGATCCTCGTTCACGACGCGCAGGCTGCGGAAGCCCATGTGGCGCGGGTCGAGGTAGTCGGCGAAGGAGAAGGTGTGGCGGCTCGAGAGCCAGCCGAGCTCGGAGCGGCCGCGCTCGGCGCTCGGGCGGACGGTGATCATGCCGCATCCATACCCGCGGCGCCGGGTGACGCAACATTGCCCTGGCGGCCGAGGGTCGCTAGAGAAGGCTCCGTCGTGAGCGCCACGCTGGCCGCCGCCCTCGCGGGGATGACGCTTCCCGACGCCGACGGGCACGCGGTGCGGCTCGGCTCGCTCTGGGAGTCCGGGCCCGGGGTGCTCGTCTTCCTGCGCCACTACGGCTGAATCTTCTGCCGCGAGCACGTCGCGCAGTTGCGCGCGCACGAGGACGAGTTTCGCGCGGCGGGGGCGCGGCTCGCCGCGGTGGGGCTCGGGGACCGCGCCTACGCGCGCGCCTTCCGCGAGGAGACCGGGATCACCTTCCCGCTGCTAGTGGACGAGGAGCGCCTGGCCTACCGCGCCGCCCGCCTGCGGCGCGCCTCGCTTCTCCACCTCCTCCGCCGCGACAACGCCGCCGCCCGCACCAGGGCCCGGCAGGCCGGACACCGCCAGCATCGCCTGGGGCAGCATCCGTTCCAGCTCGGCGGCAGCTTCGTCTTCGGCCCGGGGAACGTAGATCGCTTCGCACACGTGAGCGAGACGTTCGGGGACAACGTGTCGCCCGCGGCGTTGCTGGCGGCGGTGCGGGGCGGGTAGGTCGCGCCGGCAGCCCGCGCCTCTCGACGGGGCGTGGTGCGTGATGCTACGGGGGCCCCACGTGATTGCGCGCCGGCCCGGCGCCACGGAGGCACGGCATGTCGACTCGCTCGAAGCTCCTGCTGCTCGCGACCGCGGCGTCGCTCCTCGCCTCCGGGCCCCGTCCGGCGGCGGCCGCGCCGAAGCCGCCGCTCTGCACGGCGGGCCGCTTCGCCGTGCAGGGATCACCGCTGCTCGGGCCGGGCGGCGAGGTCGTAGTGCTCGAGAACCGGACGCTCGCCGTCGGGACGCTGTGCGCGGCGCGCAAGGCGAAGCTGCACGCGACCAGGAAGGGGACGCGGGGCAAGGTCGTCTTCGGCAAGCGTGGGTGCACCGGCGTGCAGGGGAAGGTGCGGTTGAGCGCGCTCATCACCGTGAGCTGCTCCATGATGGACGGCACGCTCAAGGCGCCGAAGACGCCGCCGGTCGACTTCCACGCCGCTACCTCGGCGTGCGGGGACGGGGTCGTCGACGCCGGCAACGGCGAGGCGTGCGACGGTGCGGCCGGCTGCGCGGCCCAGGAGAGCTGCACCCCCGGCTGCACGTGCGCCCGCACGCTCGCCCGCTCGTCGAAGTCGGGCACCATCGCGATCACGGACGACGACGCGCTCGTGGTCATGGTCAATCCCGACGACGACTCGATCTCGATCTTCCGCACCGCGGACGACACGCGGCTCAGCAAGGTGACGACGGGCGACGAGCCCTCGGCCGTGGTAGTGAGCGCCGACGGCAAGACGGCCTGGGTCGCCAACCGGGCCGCCGCGACGGTGGTCAAGGTGAGCGGCATCGACACCGCGTCGCCGACGGTGAGCGATCCGATCGACGTGGGCTCCGAACCGACCGGCCTCGCCCTCACGCCGACGGGGGCGCACCTGTTCGTGGCGGAGTTCGCCGAGGGACGGGTCTCGCGCATCGACACGGCCGCCATGACGGTCACCGGCACGATCGACAGCCCGCAGAACCCGCGCGGGATCGGCGTGACCAACGACGGCGATGCGGACGACGCGGACGAGCACGTCGTGGTGCCCGAGTTCTTCGGCGAGCCGAACGCGAACGGCGAGGGGAAGGACACGGGCCGCACGGGACGGGTCCGCATCTACAAGGTGAGCGACCTGAGCCCCGAGCCGCCGATCACGTTCGACCCGATCGACAGCGGGGTCGCCAAGGGCGGGAACCCCGCCAACGGGACGGTCATGACGTCCCCGAACCAGCTCTGGGGGGTGGCGTTCCGCGACGACCGCATCTACCTCCCGTCCGTGTCGGCCTCACCCGAGGGGCCGCCCCGCTTCGACAACAACGTCTTCGCCGTCGTCTGGGTCGGCGACCTCACCGGGCGCCAGCCGGTCACGTCCGGCGCCGGGACCACGAACCTGACGCGTGCGGTGCTCGACAGCTTCACGGCGCCGCCCGCGCGCTTCGTGCTCGGGGACATCGTCGACCTCGACTTCGTGCCGGGCACGAACGTGTCCTACGTGGTGTCGCGCGCCGCGGACGCCGTGCAGCGGGTCGTCTGGAACGAAGCCGGGGTGACGCTCGGCAGCACCGCCACGCGCCAGATCGACGTCATCGGCAACGCCACCATCGGCCAGTGCCAGGCGCCGACCGGCATCGCGGTCAACACGTCGGCCTCGCGCGCCTACCTGAACTGCTGGGTGAGCCGGCGCCTCGGCGTGATCGACCTCACCGCCCAGGCGCTCGCGAAGACCGTGGTGGCCTCGGACGCGCCCATGATGTCGCCCGAGCAGTCGGTGCAGCGGGGCAAGCGCTTCTACAACACGGGCCGCGGCCGCTGGTCGAACGCGGGCGCGAACGGCACGGTCGGCGGCGAGGGGTGGTCGTCGTGCGCGTCCTGTTATCCGGACGGCCTGACCGACGACATCACGTGGAGCTTTGCCGCCGGCCCGCGACAGACCGTGTCGCAGGACGGCTCCTTCTCCCACGGCGCCGACCCCCAGAAGCAGCGGGTCTTCAACCACACCGGCATCTTCGACGAGCACCACGACTTCGAGGGGAACACGCGGGGCGTCTCGGGCGGCCTCGGAGCCATCACGACCGCGGCGATGGCCGCGGACTGCAACAACCTGACGCTCGAGATGCGCGTCGCGCTGACGACCGATCCCGTACCGGGCCCCCTGGCCCTGGGCCTCGGCAAGCCCGCCAAGGAGATCGCGGACGACCCGGCCATCGCGCTGTGCCAGCACAAGGACTGGGACGACATCGACAACTTCGTGAGGACGATCCGCCCCCCGCGGCGCCTCCGCTCGCTGGACGCCGCGTCGGTGGCGAACGGCCGCGCGCTCTTCCAAGCCGGCGAGTGCGCCAAGTGCCACGGCGGGCCGGGATGGACGCTCTCGCGACGCTTCTACACGCCCTCCGAGGCGGAGAACGCGAATCTCGCCACGACCGACTTCGTTCGCCCGGCGGCCTGGCCCGTCACCTGGTCGTACCTCGACGGCGCCAACCCCCGCAAACACATCTCCGTGCAGCCCGTGATCGCCGCCGACGCGACCGGCCCGGGCGAGGCGGCCACGATCGCGCCGCCCGAGGTCGCCTGCGTGCTCCGGAACGTCGGGACCTTCGGCGTCCCGGGGGACACCGCCGCGACGGACGCGCTCGAGGTGAAGGCCACCGGGGCGCGGGCGCAGGGCCGAGGCGGCTACAACATCCCGTCGCTCTACGGCCTGGCGCTCGGGCGCCCGTATCTGCACCACGGCCAGGCCAAGACGCTCGAGGACCTCTTCACGCAGCCGGCGTACAGCTTTCATACCGACGCGGGCAACGCGAACTTCTCCGTGACGCTCGACGCGAACGACGTGGCTGACCTGATCAACTTCCTCCTCTCGATCGACGCCGAGCAGTCGGAGATCGCGCCGCCGGCAGGCTTCGACGGCTGCCCGTAGGGGGCTTCTGCGGCGCGTCCCGACGTTCGTCGCGCTCGGCTCACGCCGGCTCGAGCCGCCGCCCGCGCGTCTCCGGGAGCAGCCACACCCAGGCCGCGGCGGCGGCCGCGAAGCCCGCGGCGATCATGATGCCGCCGGCGAGGCCGTGGCTCCGGGCCACGCCCGCGACCACGAGCGGCGTCACGAGCTGCACCCCGCGGGCCGCATTGAAC
>JBKPBB010000279.1:0-2121 GCA_046744245.1 Thermodesulfobacteriota bacterium | reverse complement strand
CACGGTCTCGAGGCCGGCCCGGCTCGCCTGACGGGCGAGCGTGCCGATCACGTCGTCGGCCTCGACCCCGGGCACCTCGACCACCGGGAGGCGGAGCGCCTCGACCACCTTCCGCACGTAGCCGATCTGCGGGCGGAGCTCGTCGGGCACCGGCGCGCGCGTGGCCTTGTAGTCGGCGTAGAGCTGGTCGCGGAAGGTCTCGCCCGGCAGGTCGAAGACCACCGCCAGGTGCCGCGGCCGCTCCTCGCGCAGAAGCTTGGCCACCATGTTGGTGAAGCCGTAGACGGCGTTCGTCGGCAGCCCCCGCGAGGTCCCCAGGCCGGGGAGGGCGTGGAAGGCGCGGTAGACGTACCCGCTGCCGTCGATCAGGTAGAGGCGCGGCCGGGGTGCCGGCTCGGCGGTTCCCATGTGCCGCGCCCGGACGCTAGCAGAGGGGTCCGGGCGAGTCCAACCAGCGCACCGCCTTGCAATCCCGCGGGGCCGCCGCTAATACGCCCCTCGAATTTCTCGGCCGCCTCCGGAGTCCAAACCCTTTCGATGATCGAGGTCGCCAACCTGACCAAGCGCTACGGCGAGCTGGCCGCGGTGCGCGACGCCTCGTTCACGGCGCCCTCGGGGCAGATCCTGGGCTTCCTCGGCCCGAACGGCGCCGGCAAGACCACCACCATGCGCATCATCACGGGCTTCCTGCCCGCGACCAGCGGCACGGTCCGGGTCGAGGGCTTCGACGTCTTCACCCAGTCGAGCGAGGTCCGCCGCCGCATCGGCTACCTGCCCGAGAGCCCGCCCCTCTACAACGACATGACCGCGGCCGGCTTCCTCCGCTTCGTCGCCAGGCTGAAGGGCATGGCGCGCGGCGACCTCGCCGGGGCGCTCGACCGGGTGCTCGAGACCTGCGGCTTGACGGACGTCCGCGACCGCCTGCTCGGCCACCTCTCCAAGGGCTTCCGGCAGCGGGTCGGGCTCGCTCAGGCGCTCATCCACGACCCGCCGGTGCTCATCCTCGACGAGCCCACCATCGGCCTCGACCCGAGGCAGATCATCGAGATCCGGCGCCTCATCAAGACGCTCGGCGGCAAGCGCACCGTCGTCCTCTCGACCCACATCCTGCCCGAGGTGTCGCAGGTCTGTGACAAGGTGGTCATCATCAACGACGGGCGCGTCGTGGTGGAGGACGAGCTCGCGAACCTGATGCGCGGGCGGACGCTCGAGGACGTCTTCATCGAGGCCATCTCGCGCGACACGGGCGACGGCGCACGCGCCGCCGCTGCGGAGACCTGAGCATGCGCAACGTCCTCACCATCGCCGGGCGGGAGCTGCGCTCGTACTTCTCCTCGCCGGTCGCCTACGTGCTGCTCGCCGCCTACCTGGCGCTCGCCGGCTACTTCTTCTTCGCGCTCCTCTCTGCCTTCAACCAGACCCTGCAGATGTACAGCATGATGCGGAACCCGGAGATGGTCGCGCGCTTCAACCTGAACCAGATGGTCGTGGTCCCGCTCCTCCACAACATGTCGGTGCTGCTCATCTTCATCGTGCCGGCGATCAGCATGCGGATGTTCCCCGAGGAGAAGCGCTCGGGCACCTACGAGCTCCTCCTCACTTCGCCGGTGCGCGTGGGCGAGATCGTGCTCGGCAAGTTCCTGGGGGGGCTCGTGCTCGTGCTGCTCATGGTGGCGCTCTCGGGGCTGTTCGGGATGCTGCTCGTCAGCTACGGCAACCCCGAGGTGCCGATGATGCTGTCGGGCTACCTGGGTCTCGCGCTGATGGCGACCGTGTTCCTCGCCGTGGGGACCCTCATCTCGTCCTTCACCGACAACGTGGTGATCGCTTACGTGGGCACGCTCTTCGCGTTGCTCGTCCTCTACACGATCGGCTGGCTCGGCGAGACCACGCAGGGCGCCGCCGGCCGGATCGTGCGCTACGCCTCGATCACCGAGCACTTCTCGGAGCTGGCCAAGGGCGTCATCGACACCAAGGACCTGGTCTACTTCGCCACCCTGCTCCTGATCGGCCTCTTCCTGACGCTGCGCTCGGTCGAGTCCGTGCGCTGGACGTAGCGGTGCGCGGCTCGGGTTCGCTCCTCGCTTCGCTGTTCGGCCTCCTCGGGCTCCTCTGCCTGAT
>JBKPBB010000199.1:0-5967 GCA_046744245.1 Thermodesulfobacteriota bacterium | reverse complement strand
CGTGCGGCTCGTGACCGACGACTTCGCGGCCATGGTGGCGCGCGCGCAGGCGGTGGCCGCCGAGCTCGACGGCCTGGGGCGCAGCCGCTCCGCCCAGCTCGCCACCGAGGCGACCGCCGTCGCCGACTTCCTGCGCTGGCTCGTGGACGGCGCCTTCGTGTTCCTCGGCTACCGCGAGTACGGCCTCACCACGCTCGGCGCCGCCGCGATGCTCCAGCTCCGCGCCGGCAGCGGGCTCGGGATCCTCCGGCGCGAGGAGCGCTCGGCCTTCCGCGAGGCCCGGCGCCTCGACGAGCTGCCGGCGTGGGTGCGGGCGCGGCTCTCCCCGGGCCGGCTCCTGACCGTCGCCAAGACGATCGCCGAAGCGCCCGTCCACCGCCGCGCGCACATGGACGACATCGGCGTGAAGCAGCTCGACCGCGACGGGCGCGTGGTGGGAGAGCGGCGCTTCGTGGGCCGCTTCACCTCGAAGGCGCATGCCGAGGAGGCCGCCGAGGTGCCGCTGCTCCGCCGCACGCTGCGCCAGATCCTGGCCGCCGAGCGGGTGGTGCCCGGGAGCCACGACCACAAGGCCATCGTGGCGGTCTTCAACGCGCTCCCCAAGCCGGAGCTCTTTGCGAGCACGCCCGCCGACCTCCGCGGCGAGATCGCGACCATCCTCGCCGCCGCGCAGAGCGACGACGTGGTGGTCACGCTCGGCCCGCGCGGCGACGGCCAGCGCCTCGTCGTCCTGATCGTCATGCCGCGCGAGCGCTTCTCGGGCGAGGTCCGTGACCGCATCCGGGACCTGCTCGCCGTGCGGCTCGGGGGCACGCTGCTCGACGACCAGCTGGTCCTGCTCGAAGGCGGGCGGGCGGTCCTCCACTTCGCGTTCGCGCCCGGGGCGGCGCCGCCGCCCGCCGAGGACGAGCTGCGCGACGCGGTCGCGGCCGTCGTGCGCGGCTGGGAGGAGCGGCTCCACGCCCTCCTCCTCGAGCGCCACGGCGAAGAGGAGGGCGAGCGCCTCGCGGCGCGCTATGCGCGCGCCTTCTCCGGCACCTATCGCGCGGCGGTGACGGTGGAGCGAGCGGCCGACGACGTCGTCCTCCTGGACGCGGCGGCGCGCGAGGGGGTGCGCGTCGTGCTCCGCAACGAGGCCGAGACGACCACCGCGCTGCGCTTCTACCTCGCGCGCGAGCCGCTCGTCCTCTCCGAGTTCATGCCCGTGCTGGAGAACCTCGGGCTGCGCGTGCTGGCGGAGGATCAGGAGGGGGTGACGCCGGCGGGGGCGCCGCGGCAGAGCGTGCAGACCTTCTTCGTGCAGGACCGCGCCGCGCGCCGGCTCGACCCGCAGGCGGTGGGGCCGCGGCTCACCGCCGCGCTCCTGGCGCTCGGCGCCGGGCGGGCGGAGAGCGACGGGCTGGGCCGCCTGGTGATCGAGGCCGGCCTCGACTGGCGCGCCGTCGCCTGCCTCCGGACCTACTGCGGCTACGCCACGCAGATCGGGCTCGCCACGCGCCCCGCGGCGATCGCCGCGCTCGCCGAGCACCCGGAGCCGGCGCGCCTCCTCTTCGCGCGCTTCGCGGCTCGCTTCGCGCCCGAGGGCGCCGCCGGGGACCCCGCGGCGCTCCGCCGGCGCTTCGTCGAGAGCCTCGACGCCGTACAGGCGCTGCGCGAGGACCTCCTCCTGCGCGCGCTCGGAGACATCGTCGAGGCGACCGTGCGCACCAACTTCTACGCCCCCGGGCCGGAGCGCGACCACATCGCGCTCAAGATCCGCTCCACCGACCTGGCCCACCTCCCGCCGCCGCGCCCGCTCTACGAGATCTACGTCCACGCCCCGACCATGGAGGGCATCCACCTGCGCGCGGGCCGGGTCGCCCGCGGCGGCATTCGCTTCAGCGACCGCCCCGAGGACTTCCGCACCGAGATCCTGGGCCTCATGAAGACGCAGACGGTGAAGAACGCGCTCATCGTCCCGACCGGGGCGAAGGGCGGCTTCGTCGTCAAGGGGAAGACGCCGGTGGTCGAGGCGTACCAGACGCTCGTGCGGGGTCTGCTCGACCTCACCGACAACCTGGTCGCGGGCCGCGTCGTCCACCCGCGCGGGCTCGTCATCCACGACGAGGAGGATCCGTACCTGGTGGTCGCGGCGGACAAGGGCACGGCGACCTTCTCCGACGTCGCCAACGCGGTCGCGGCCGAGTACGGCTTCTGGCTGGGCGACGCCTTCGCCTCGGGCGGCACGCACGGCTACGACCACAAGGCGCTCGGCATCACGGCGCGCGGCGCCTGGGAGTGCGTGCGGACGCACTTCCGCGAGCTCGCGGTCGACGCCGACAGGGCGCCGCTCACGGTCGCCGGCATCGGCGACATGGGCGGCGACGTGTTCGGGAACGGGCTCCTGCGCTCGCCGCACCTCCGGCTGCGTGCGGCCTTCAACCACGTGCACGTCTTCCTCGACCCGTCGCCCGACGCGGCGCGCAGCTTCGCCGAGCGCGAGCGGCTCTTCCGCGCGGGTCTGGGCTGGGACGCCTACGACCCGGCCGTGCTCTCGCCCGGCGGCGCCGTGCTGGCGCGCGCGGCGAAGCGCGTCACGCTCTCGCCCGAGGCGCGGGCGATGCTCGGCCTCGGCGACGCGGCGGTGAGCGGCGAGCGCCTGGTGCAGGCGGTGCTCACGCTCGACGTCGACCTCCTCTGGAACGGCGGTATCGGCACCTACGTCGCCGCGACCGACGAGACGGACGCGCAGGTGCACGACGCCGTCAACGACCCGGTGCGGGTCAAGGCGAGCGCGCTCCGGGCCAGGGTGGTGGCCGAGGGCGGCAACCTCGGCTTCACGCAGCGGGCGCGCATCGAGTACGCGCTCGCCGGGGGGCGGATCAACACCGACGCGGTCGACAACTCGGCCGGCGTGGACATGTCCGACCACGAGGTGAACCTCAAGATCTGCCTCCGCGCCGCGGTCGAGGACGGGCGGCTCACCCCCGAGGAGCGCAACGCGCTCCTCGCCTCGGTGAGCGACGAGATCGCGGTGCGCGTCCTCGCCCACAACCGCGCCCAGAGTCGCCTCCTCACCCTCGACCAGGCGCGGAGCCGCCGCCGGCTCGCCGACTTCCGCCAGCTGATCGCCGAGCTCGAGCGCGCGGCGGGGCTCGACCGGGCGCTCGAGGCGCTGCCCGACGCGGACACGCTGCGCGCCCGGCGCGGCGCCTACCCCGGGCTCACCCGCCCGGAGCTGGCGGTGCTGATGGCGTACGCGAAGATCCACCTCCAGCACGCGCTCCTCGCCTCCCCGCTCCCCGGCGACCCGCTGGTCGCACCCTACCGCGTCGGCTATTTCCCGGCCGTGGTGGCCGAGCGTTTCCCGGAGGCGGTGCGCACCCACCCGCTCGGGCGCGAGATCGTGGCCATCGAGCTCGCCAACACGCTGGTCGACGAGATGGGCGCCACCTTCGTGCTGCGCGTGACGCGCGACACCGGCACGGCGGTCGCCGAGGCGGCGCGCGCCTGGACGATCGCGTGGGCGGTGGCGGGCGGCGCCGCGCTCGCCCGGGCGATCGCGGACGGCGGCTTCGCGCTGGAGGTCGAGACCACCTGCCGGCTCGTCCTCGAGCGCACCGCGGAGCGCGTGACCAAGTGGATCCTCGCCAACACCGACCCCGCGCGCCCGGCGGCCGAGGTGGCGGCGGAGCTCGGCGAGGCGATCGGGCGCGTGCGCGGCCGGCTGCCCGAGTGGATCGCCGGGGCGGAGGCGGAGTCCTTTGCGAAGCTGCGCTCCGAGCTCGAGATCGCGGGCCTGCCCGCGGCGCTGGCGCGCGACCTCGCCACCGCCGACTGGCTCGTCGGCGCGCTCGACGTGGTCACGGTCGCGCGCGCGGCGGGCGTCGATCCGGAAGCCGCAGCCGCCCGCTACTACGGGCTCGGCCAGCAGCTCGACTTCGCCTGGTTGTGGGCACGGCTCGCCGAGGCGGGCGAGGACGACCGCTGGCAGGAGCAGGCGGTCGAGGGCCTGGTCGAGGACGTGCTGCGCGCCCGGCGCCGGCACGCGCGGCTGGCGCTCGAGGGCGCCGACGCCGCCGCCGCGGCGAGGTCGCTCGGCAAGGTCCAGGACCTGATCCGCGACCTGCGCGCCGCGCCCCGCACCAGCCTCGCCGCGCTGCAGGTCGTGGTCCGCGAGCTCCGCCGGGCGGCGGAGCGGGAGTGACCATGGCCGTGATGCGCTTCTTGTTCGCGCTCCTGCTCGGCTTCATGCTGGGGGCGGGGAGCGTCCTCTACCTGATCCACTCGGGCGCCGGCGACTTCATGATCCGCCGCACCGAGCCGGTGCAGGACCTCGAGCGCCGCCTGCGCGACGTCGAGCAGCAGCGCGATCAGCTCGGCCGCCAGCTCGACGACGTCATCAACCGCGCGGGCCGCATGGAGGCGTCGTTCGGCGAGCTCGAGCGCCGCTTCGGCGAGCTGCAGCGCGAGCTCGACCGGGGGCACGGCGAGGCCGGGAAGTAGGACGCGCGCGTCCTAGCTAGCTAGCGGCCGTCGGCGGCGAGGCCGATCAGCTTCAAGAAGCCGCACACCGCGAACGCGCCGACGAAGGTGGGGGCGATCGGGAGGCCGGCGAGCCACGGGCCGGAGCTCCAGCCGGTCAGGTCCCAGAGCCAGGCCCCGGCGTAGAAGCCGACCACGCCCGCGGCCGCGCCGATGCCCGGGACGCGGATCCCGGTGTCGAGCACCCGCTCGGCGAGCCAGCCGAGGAGCATCGCCGTGCCCGTCACCTCCATGAAGTGCCACCCATGTTCGACTGGCGCGCTCCCTGCTTGCCGTACGTACATGCACCTCTGGCGATTGCGGCCTCGCTCGATTATTAGAAGGTGGAGCAAGGGGCATGCCATGCAGGGGTGGCGCCTGCCGTCCTGGGTCCGCGTTTCGGGGTCGATACGCGTGTGACGGCGGCGGTGCACGCCTGTGCGGTGGCCGGAAAGGCTCGACAAGTGGTTCGCGTGACCGTACTCGGATCCGGCGACGCCTTCGGGTCGGGCGGCAGACTGCACAGCGCCTATCTGGTCGAGACCCCGCGCCACACCTTCCTCCTCGATTGCGGGCCGACCATCCTGCAGTCGCTCAAGCGGAACGGCCGCGACCCGGGCGCCGTGGACTTCGTCCTCCTCTCGCACCTCCACGGCGATCACTTCGGGGGCCTGCCCTTCCTGTTCATGGAGTACCGCTTCGAGGAGCCGCGCTCGCGTCCGCTCGCGGTGTACGGGCCGCCGGGCACGGAGCCGCGGGTGCGCGCCCTGTTCGCGGCCTTGTACGAGCGCATCGCCGCCGAGCCGCTCCCCTTCGCCGTGCGCTACGAGGAGCTGGTGGCGGGCACGAGCCCCGCGCTGGACGGGGTGCGGGTGCTGCCCTTCGCCGTGCCGCACGCGAGCGAGCTGCGCGCCTTCGGCTTCCGCATCGAGGCCGAGGGACGCACGATCCTCTACTCCGGCGACTCGGCGTGGACCGAGGAGTTCGTGACGCACTCGCGGGGCGCCGACCTCTTCCTGTGCGAGTGCTCGACCTACGAGACGCGGGTCGGCATCCACATCTCCTACCCGGAGATCGCCGCGCGCGCACGCGATCTCGGCTGCCGCCGCCTCGTCCTCTCGCACCTGGGGAGCGAGCCGCTCGCCCACCTGGGCGAGCTCACCCTGGAGTGCGCCCGCGACGGGATGACGATCGATCTCTGAGGAACTGGCCGGGCGTGACGACGAGCGCGCCGCGGCGCTCCTCCTCCGTGCGGGCCGTCGCCTGGGCGAGGAGGCCGCCCACGGCGCGCTCGACCAGCGCCGCCACCAGCGGGATCTCCATCGCGTCGGCGGGGCGCGCGCCGAGGACGAGCGCCACGGCGAGCGCGCGGCGGGCGGCGAGCGCGCGACCCGTCTCGGCGAGCAGGTAGGCGGTGCCCACGAGCCGCCGTGCGAGGACGGCGGGCGGGAAGAGGGCCTTGGC
>JBKPBB010000002.1:0-3562 GCA_046744245.1 Thermodesulfobacteriota bacterium | reverse complement strand
CGGCCCCGAGCGCGCGCTCGGCGGGCGTGAGCCGCGCGCCCCCGGCGCGCGCGAGAAGGAGAAGCCCGCGCACACGATCACCCGCGCCGACGGGCAGGGCGAGGCTCCAGGTCGCGTCCGGCGCCTCGCCGGGAGCGAGCGGCGCGGGCGGCGGGTCGCCGTGCACGGCGACGGGCACGAGCGCACCCCGCGGAGACTTCTCGACGAGGAGGGCCGCGCGCTCGAGCCCGAGCACGCGCGCGAGCAACGCTACGAGCGACCCCACAGCCGCCGAGGACTCGGGCTCGTCCCGCCCCGGTCCCGGCCTTCGTCCTCCTGCCACCGCTCCCGACTCCCCCGCATCCGGCCGGCCACCCGACCGCTGTGCAAATTTGTCCGCCTTGTATGTGCCGGGAGAGGGGAAGTCAATTCGCGCGGGCCGGACCGCCCGGGGCCCGCGGCGCGCGCACCCACACGCGCAGCACGCCGAGCGAGAGGAGGAGGGCGCCGAGCAAGGAGAGGAGCCGCCCGGCCCGCAGCAGAAGTTGGTAGAAAGCGAGCTTGGCGAGCGCCAGCTCGTGGCGCTCGTCGCCCTCGCTTTCGGGCGGGAAGAGCGCGGCCGGATCCGCCGGCGGGCGGGCCGGCGATACGCTGCGCAGCACCTCCTCGTACTGCGCGATCTTGGTGCGGCCGGCGACCATGTTGCCGAGCCCGACCGCGAGCAGGAGAAGGCCCGCCAGGACGAGCCCGCTGCGCACGAGCGCGTGCGCGGAGAGGGCAGGGGACGCCGCCACGGCGCGGCATCTTCCGCGCGCTCGGGCAACCGGTCAAGGTGGATGGCGGCCGAACCTGGACGGGCGGGCCCCGAGAGAGGGAGGCCGAGCGCGAGAGCGCTCGAGCTGCGCGCGGCGGGAGCCGCGCGGGGGTTGGATTGGGGGCATCGGAGCACCGGCGCGCGCGCAGCGCGCTAGCAGCGGACGGGCCCCCAGGAATGTTTGTGCTATGGGATGAGCATGGACGACTCGCTGCTCGAGAGCCTCGATGCCGGCGTGCTGACGCTCACCCTGAACCGCCCCGCGCGGCGCAACGCGCTCGACGAGGCGCTGATCACTCGCCTCCACCGCCGGCTGGCGGCGGCGGGCGAGGACGCGGCCGTGCGCGCCGTCGTCCTGACCGGCGCGGGCGGCGCCTTCTCCTCTGGCGCGGACTTGAAGGAGGCGGCCACGGCGCTCACCGGCGACCTGATCGAGCGCGGATACAACCCGGTCATCCGCGCCATCCGGCGCATGCCGAAGCCCGTCATCGCCGCCGTCGACGGGGTGGCGACCGGGTACGGCGCGAGCCTCGCGCTCGCGGCCGACATTCGCCTCGCGTCGGAGCGCGCGCGCCTCTCGCTCATCTTCGTGCGCGTCGGGCTCACCCTCGACGGCGGCGCGAGCTGGTTCCTGCCCCGGCTGGTGGGGCTCCGGGCCTACGAGCTGGCCATGACGGGCGAGCTGCTCGACGCCGCCGAGGCGTACCGGATCGGCCTGGTGAACCACGTCTATCCCGAGGCGGGGTTCGCCGCGACGGTCGCGGCCTTCGCCCGTCGCCTCGCCGATGGCCCGCCGCTCGCCCTGCAGGCGATCAAGGCGAACCTGAACGCGAGCCTCGGACCCGCATTGGAGTCGATCATGGAAGATGAGAGAATTGCCCAGCGATGGCTCTTCACGACCGCCGACGTGCGCGAGGGCGTGACGGCGTTCATCGAGAAGCGCCCGGCGAGGTTCACGGGTGAGTGAGCAGCAGCTCATCGACCGCATGCTCGGGGGGGACCGCGTCGCCCTCGCGCGCCTGATGACGCTGGTCGAGAACCGGGCGCCCGGCCTGCCGGCGCTCATGAGCCGGCTCCACCCGCACACCGGGCGCGCGCACGTGATCGGGGTCACCGGCCCGCCGGGAGCCGGAAAGTCGACGCTCAGCGACCGCATCACGGCGCGGCTGCGGGCGGCGGGCCATCGCGTCGGCATCGTCGCCGTCGACCCGACCAGCCCCTTCAGCGGCGGCGCCGTACTGGGCGATCGCATCCGCATGCAGGCCCACTTCCTGGACCCCGGCGTGTTCATCCGGAGCCTCGCCAGCCGGGGCAGCCACGGCGGCGTGGCGCGCGCCACGCGCGACGTGATCCGCCTCCTCGACGCCTACGGCATGGACCGCATCCTGGTGGAGACGGTGGGGGTGGGACAGACCGAGCTCGACGTGATGCGCCTCGCCGACACGACGGTCGTCGTCCTCGTGCCCGAGGCGGGTGACGCCGTGCAGGTGATGAAGGCGGGCCTGCTCGAGATCGCCGACGTCTTCCTGGTGAACAAGGCCGACCGCGACGGCGCCGAGCGCATGCGCTCGGAGCTGGCGCAGATGCTGCACCTCCGCCCGGCCGCGGCGTGGAGCATCCCCGTCCTCCTGACGCAGGCGGCGACCGACGGCGGCACGGCCGCGGTGCTGGAGGCGCTCGAGCAGCACCGCGCCTTCCTCGCCGCCGACCCCGAGCGCGCCCGCCGTGAGCGTCGGCGGCGCGAGGGCGAGCTCATCGACATCCTGGACGAGGAGCTCCGCCGCCGGCTCGAGCGCGGCCTCGGAAGCGCGCCGGACGGTGTCGGGCCGCTCCTCGAAGCGGTGCGCGGCGGCGACCTCGATCCCTACACCGCCGCCCAGCGCATCCTCGAGGACGGGACGACGCTCGAGCGGCTGCTCGGACGGCGCTGAGCATGGCGGGCCGGCTCTACGTGGTGGGCGACATCCACGGCTGCGCCGGGGAGCTGGAGGCGCTCCTCGCCGCGCTCCCGCTCGCGCGCGGCGACACGCTCGCCTTCGTCGGCGACTACCTCGACCGCGGGCCCGCGGTGCGCGCCGTCATCGACCTCCTGCTCGGCCTCCGCGCCCGCAAGGGGCTCACCACCGTGTTCCTGCGCGGCAACCACGAGGACATGTGCCTCGCCTACCTCGGACGCGCCGGACAGTGGGGAGAGTCGTGGATGATGAACGGCGCCCCGGCGACGCTGCGGAGCTACGGGGTGCCCCCCGGCCTCGACGGCCCACTCGCGGCGGAGTGCTTCCCGAAGGCCCACCTCGACTTCCTCGAGGCCCTGCTGCCCTGGTTCGTCGCCGACCGCTTCCTCCTCGTGCACGCGGGCATCCGTCCCGGGCGCCCGCTCGAGCAGCAGACCCCGGACGACTTCTTCTGGATCCGCGAGGAGTTCATCCAGAGCCCGCACGACCTCCCATACACGGTCGTGTTCGGCCACACCCCGCGGCGCGAGATCCTCGTCGACCTGCCCTACAAGATCGGCATCGACACGGGCTGCGTGTATGGTGGGCGGCTCACGGCCATCGAGCTCACCGAGGGCGTGGTGTACCAGGTCGCGCGGGGCGAACGGCAGGTCCGGCGCCGCGCGCTGGGCGTTGCGGGGGCGCCCGTACCGCCCCGGCCTTGATTTCGCCACCCGTCCCCGCCATCGTTGCCGGCCTCGGGCGGCGTAGCTCAGTAGGCTAGAGCGAGGGTCTCATAATCCCTAGGTCCGCGGTTCGACTCCGCGCGCCGCCA
>JBKPBB010000260.1:0-5925 GCA_046744245.1 Thermodesulfobacteriota bacterium | reverse complement strand
TACAAGCTGCCGCTCGCGGTGTCGGTGACGCATGCCTGCCTCGCGCAGGCCTTCTTCTGCCTGACCGTGACGCTCGCGCTGGTGACCGGCGCGGGGTGGACAGCGGCGCGGCCGCGGGACGTGACGCCCGGGCTCGCACGCTTGGCCGCCTTCACCACCGGCCTCGTCTTCGTGCAGCTCGTCCTGGGCGCGCTCATGCGCCACCTGGGCGCCGGGCTCGCCATCCCCGACTTCCCGCTCGCCTTCGGACGCCTCGTGCCGCCGCTCGCCACGCCCTACATCACGATCCACTTCGCCCACCGCGTGGGCGCGCTCGCGGTGACCGTCGCGCTCGCCGTGACGGTCGGCGCCGTGCTGCGCGAGCGGGCGGCCGGCTCGTGGCTCCGCCGTCCGGCGCTCCTCGCCGCGGGCCTGCTCCTCGTCCAGCTGACGCTCGGCGCGCTCGTCATCTGGTCGCGGCGGGCCGTCCTCCCCACCACGACGCACCTCGTGGTGGGTGCGGCGCTGCTCGCCACCTGCCTCGTGCTGGCGCTCCGCGCTGGGCGCGTGGCCGCGCCGCGCGCCGCGGAGGCGTCGGCGCTCCGCGTCCGCAGGCAGGCGCTCGCATGACGCCCGCCGTCGCCCTCTGGCCGGGCGTGGGGGTGCGCCGCCGGCTCGCCGACTACGCGGCGCTCACCAAGCCTCGCGTGGTCGCCATGGTGCTGGTGACGACGGCCACCGGCTACTACCTGGGCTCGGCGGGAACCCCGCGCCTCGTGCCGCTCCTCCACGCGCTCGCCGGCACGGCGCTCGCCGCGGCCGGCACGCTCGCGCTCAACCAGTACATGGAGCGCGACCTCGACGCGCGCATGGAGCGCACGCGCCGTCGCCCGCTCCCCGAGGGCCGCCTGCACGCCGCCGAGGCGCTCACCGTGGGGCTCGTCCTCCTCACGGCCGGGCTCCTCTTCCTGGCCGGCACCACGAACGCCGTTGCGACCCTGGTCACCGCCGGGATCGCGGCCACCTACCTCCTCCTCTACACGCCGCTCAAGCCGGTCACCTCGCTCTGCTCGCTGGTGGGCGCCGTGCCGGGCGCGCTGCCCCCGGTCGCGGGCTGGGCCGCCGCGCGCGGGACGCTCGGCGCCGAGCCGTGGATCCTGTTCGCGATCATGTTCCTCTGGCAGATCCCCCATTCGCTCGCGATCGGCCGCATGTACCGCGACGACTACGCGCGCGCCGGCATCCGCGTGCTGCCGGTCGTCGACCACGACGGCGCCTCGACGGGCGTGCAGGTGGTGACGAACTGCCTGGCGCTTCTCCCGGTGGCCCTCCTGCCGACGCTGGTCGGGCTCGCCGGCCCGGTGTACTTCCTGGTCGCGCTCGTGCTCGGGCTCGGCTTCTTGTGGAGCGCGATCGGGCTCGCGCGGAGCGGCTCCCCCGCCGCCGCCCGCCGCCTCCTCTTCGCGTCGCTCGTCTACCTGCCCGTCCTGCTCGCCGTGATGGCGCTCGACAAGCTCACCTCGTGACCATGGACGCCGGGACCCTCGCCATGCCGCGACGGATCGCACCACCAGCCGCTGCGACCCCGGCGCCGCCGCTCAGCAACACGCGCATCGCCATGGTCGTCGTCATCGCGGGCGAGTCGATGCTGTTCGCGGGGCTGATCGGCATGTACCTCGTGTTCCGGCTCTCGCGCCCGTGGCCGCCGGCGAACCTGCCGCGGCTGCCGCTCGGCCTGACCTTCCTCAACACGCTCGTCCTCTTCGCGAGCGCGGTCCCCATGACCCGCGCGCTCGGCGCCGTGCGGCGCGACGACCGGCCGGCGCTCGTCCGCGCCCTCGCGCTGACCGCCCTCCTCGGCACGACCTTCCTCGCCGTGCAGGGGCTCGAGTGGGTGCGCCTGCTGCGCCATGGGCTCACGCTCGGGAGCAGCATGTACGGCGCCGCCTTCTACACCCTGATCGGCTGCCACGGCGTGCACGTGCTGGTCGCGGTCCTCTGGCTCGCGGTCACGGCCATCCTCGCCGCGCGCGGCGTCTTCCGCGCCTCCCGTCACGCGGCG
Organism: Thermodesulfobacteriota bacterium; assembly: GCA_046744245.1. Classification (GTDB taxonomy): domain Bacteria; phylum Desulfobacterota; class Binatia; order DP-6; family DP-6; genus DP-6. The sequence goes on along the minus strand of JBKPBB010000260.1, from coordinate 3,884 downwards.
CTGGAGATGTGCGCCATCTACTGGTATTTCGTCTGTGCGCTCTGGCTCGTCCTCTTCCCGCTGGTGTATCTCTACCGCTCATGACGCCCATCCGAAGGAGCCTCCTCGCGGCCGCCCTCGTGCTGCTCGCCAGCGCCTCCCGGGCGCTGGCGCAGTCGTGCGCCATGTGCGCCGCCTCCTTCGGCCCGAACGACCCGACCAGCCGCGCCATCAGCTGGAGCATCCTCTTCCTCATGGCGGCGCCGTACACCATCGTCATCACGGCGGCCGGCATCCTGTTCTACATGAGTCGACGCGCCCCCGGGCGTCGCCGGGCCGCCATCATCGACCTCGCCAAGGCCGCGCGGCTCCTGCGCCGTCCGGCCACGGCGCCGGGTCATCAAGGAGAGACGCCGTGAGCCAGGCAGCGGTCGCCGAGCACGACCTCGGCATCGAGCCCGCCGAGTCCCCGCTCACCCCGGAGAGCTGGGGCAAGCTCGGCATGTGGGTCTTCCTCGCCGCCGACGCGATGAGCTTCGGCGGGCTGCTCGCCGGCTACGGCGCGCTCCGCTACGGCGACCCGACCTGGCCGGTGCCGAAGGAGATCCTCGGCGTCCAGCTGACGGCCTTCATGACGTTTCTCCTCATCTGCTCGAGCGTCACCATGGTCGAGGCGCTGGCCGCGATCCGCCAGGGGGACCAGCGCGGGCTGCGCAGGTTCCTCATGCTCACCGTCATGGGCGGGATGACCTTCCTCGGGCTCCAGGCCTTCGAGTGGACGAAGCTCATCCTCCACGAGGGGCAGTCGATCGCCAGGAACAACTTCGGCGCCACCTTCTTCATCCTGACCGGCTTCCACGGCTGCCACGTGTTCGGCGGCGTCACCTACCTGAGCGCCGTCCTCGGGCGCTCGGTGCGGGGCGTCGTGGGCGCGGTCGTCACCGCGGCGGTCGCCGTCGCCTGCACGCTCGGCCTGATCGTCGTCACCTCGGCCACCCTCTCGGGCCTCGTCGCCGTCATCGCGGCCGCGGCCGGCGCAGGCGTCGTCCTCCTGACCGCGAACCTGCTCGCCGGGGGGACGCCGGTCTACAACGCACACAACAACAACGAGGTCGAGATCGCCGCCCTCTACTGGCACTTCGTGGACCTGATCTGGATCCTCGTCTTCACCTTCGTGTATCTCATCTAGGAAGGACGCGGACGATGACGGTGCACACGCCCGAGCAGCTCGCGCACGAGCAGCGGCGCTACCTCCAGGTGTTCGCCTGGTTGGTGGTCCTGACCGCGGTCGAGCTCGTGGTCATCTACCCGCATATCCCGCCGCTGGCGAAGGGCCTGATGCTGGTCGTCCTGGCCGCCACCAAGGCGGCGCTGGTGGCGCTCTTCTTCATGCACCTCGCGGTCGAGAAGCGGACGCTCGCCTACATCGCGCTGACGCCGGCCGTGCTCTGCGTGCTGCTGGTGTTCGCGCTCCTGCCCGACCTGGGGGCCTTCACCCGCGCCCTCACCCACGCCACTCCCGTCGCGGCCGAAGCCCACGAGTGACGCGCCCCGCACCGCGCGCACGGCGCTGATCGCGGCCGCCGTGCTGATGGTGGGCGGCCTCGCCGTCTGGCTCGCCCTCCCGGCCCCCTCCCTCCCGGTGCTGGGCGCGGTGCCGCCCTTCACGCTGGTCGAGCGCTCGGGCCGGGCGGTCTCCGCCGCCGACCTGGCCGGGCACGTGTGGGTCGCGGACTTCGTGTTCACCCATTGCCCGACCTTCTGCCCGCTCCTCACCGAGCGCATGGCCGGCCTCCAGAAGGCGCTGGTACCTGCCGCCGACCCCGTCCGCCTGGTCTCCTTCAGCGTCGACCCGGCGCACGACACGCCGGAGGTGCTCGAGGACTACGCGCGGCGCGCCGGTGCGGGCGAGGGCTGGCTCTTCGTGACCGGGCCGCGCGGGGCGCTGGCCGCCCTCCTGCGCGACGGCTTCAAGGTCGCCTGGGCCGACGACGGCCCGCCCGCCTCGCCGATCACGCACAGCGATCGCTTCGTGCTCGTCGACCGCGCGCTCCGCATCCGGGGCTACTACCACGGCACCGAGCCGGACGACGTGGCGCGCCTCGCCCGTGACGCGCTCGCGCTCAACGCCGCGAAGGGCTCGTGATCCCGCCGGCGCCTCGACTGGTGGGAAAAGGCGTCGATCGACGGCGTCAACCGTGACCGTACTGCCCGCGCGCCACGCCGTGCCCGAGGACGGCTACGTCCTCGAGGGCGGCCGGGTGCCGGTCTACGTCGCGACCGACACGCGCTACTTCCCCTCGAGCTCGACCCGGGGGAGAAGTGCGTGGATCCGAGCGAGCGCCAGAGATGGAGCCCCCGGTGGGGCGGACGGCGGGCGCCGCCCGGCGCGGACTCGCTCCGCGCCGGGCGGGAAACCCGATACGGGTCAGGACAGCGTCAGCAGTCGACCGAGTGCGTCCGTGAGGACGTCCCGGATCGGCGATGCGCAGTTGCTCGAGATCGGGTTCTTCCGCCGCCCCTCGGCCTTGTCGGCCAGCTTGATGGCCTGGCGGAGCTTTGCGATCGCCTTCTTCACCAGCCTGCGGTGCGCCCTCCCGGTCGCCTCGAGCGCCCGCGAGATGAGGTCGCCGGCGGCCGTGAACTTCTTCTGGATGCCGGGTGGCACGGACTCGGTCTGGCAGACCGAAGGGCTGACCGTGTTGCCGAAGGCGCACGTCACGCCGTCGCTGCCCGTTTTCACCGCGTCGTCCGGGCACGCGGCCCCGGAGCCCGTGCAGACCTCCGCGATGTCGCAGGCGTCCACCGCCGCGCGGCACACCGTGCCCTGATCCTGGAAGGCGTCGGCCGGACAGTCCGCGCTCGACCCGGTGCAGCTCTCGGCCACGTCGCAGGCGCCCGCGCCCGCGCGGCACACGGTGGTCGAGGGCTGGAAGGCATCGGCGGGACACGCGGTATTCGTCCCGTCGCACACCTCGGCCACATCGCAGTCACCCGCGGCCGCCCGGCACTCCATGCCCGCGTTGCCCGCCGCGTGCTGGCAGGTATCGCTCGTGCCGTCGCAGGTGTCGGTCGTGCACGGATTGCCGTCGTCGGGGCACGCCGTCCCGCTCAGCTCCTTCGCATCGGCGGGACACGCGGTATTCGTCCCGTCACAGGCCTCGGCCACGTCGCAGGCGCCCGCCGCCGCCCGGCACGGAGTGCCGGCGTGGCCCGCCGCGTGCTGGCAGGTATCGCTCGTGCCGTCGCAGGTGTCGGTCGTGCACGGATTGCCGTCGTCGGGGCACGCCGTCTCGCTCGGCGCCTTCGCATCCGCGGGACACGCGGTATTCGTCCCGTCGCAGGCCTCGGCCACGTCGCAGGCGCCCGCCGCCGCGCGGCACTCCGTGCCGGCGTGGCCCGCCGCGTGCTGGCAGGTATCGCTCGTGCCATCGCAGGTGTCGGTCGTGCACGGATTGCCGTCGTCGGGGCACGCCGTCTCGCTCGGCGCCTTCGCATCCGCGGGACACGCGGTATTCGTCCCGTCGCAGTTCTCGGGCACGTCGCAGGCGCCCGCCGCCGCGCGGCACTCCGTGCCGGCGTTGCCGGCAGGGCCGCCCTGGCACTGTCCGGCGCTGCAGGTGTCGTTGACCGTGCACGGATTGCCGTCGTCACACAGATTGGTGTTGTCGCTGTGAACGCAGGCCATGACCGCATCGCAGGTGTCGTCGGTGCAGGGGTTGTGGTCGTCGCAGTCGGGCGCGGTGCCCACGACGCAGGTGTTGTTCACGCACGTCTCGAGCCCGTTGCAGATGTCCCGGTCGTCGCAGTCCCCGTCGCTCACGCAGCAGTGGGGGATCGGAGCGTTGACGCAGCCGGACGCCGGATCGCAGGAGTCCGCCGTGCACACCGCGCCATCGTCGCAG
>JBKPBB010000160.1:0-4287 GCA_046744245.1 Thermodesulfobacteriota bacterium | reverse complement strand
GCCAAGGCCTGGGCGCCGGCCTGATCAACGCGGCGCGTCGCCCCGAATCATCCGCAGTCCGAACATCGTGGCGATCTGGCTCCGCGCCTTCGCCTCGAATCGCACCGTGACCTTGCTCTTGCCTCGCACAAGCGCCGGTGGCAACTGGTAGTCCACGTCGTAGAAGCGCGGCGGATCGGCGAACGCGACCTGCTGCGTCCCCACTTGTGTGCCGTCCACGAGAATCGTGAAGTCCGCGGGTGTGCCGCGCCGGTCTCCGGAGTAATAGGTCACGATCAGCGTCATCGGGTGCGTGGGCTCGACCGGAAGATCGTAAGAGAACCAAGTGCGGCCGAAACGTCCCGGCCGGCCCATGATGCGCTGCGGGAAGACATTCTCCCCCCCCTGATAATTGAACTGGCGCTCGAAGACGGGTTCGCCTGGCTGAAGCCAGGCGACCGTCGCGGCCTCGAGGCGCCGGAGTCGCTCGGCCTCTGCGACGTACGCCGCCTTCTGGACTTCCCATTCCGCCGGTGTGAACAGATCCCAGTAGGTCGAGTAGGTGCGCCGGTGCAAGCGGTAGAACGACATCAGGTTCACGCTCCGCGCGCGCCCCGTGCCGTCGGGCTCCCGGCCGGCATCCGTCGTGAAGTTTCCCGGTTCGCCGGCGGGCTTGACCCAATCCGCGACCGCGGCGCTGTCGGTGACGAACACTGGAACGGTGGGTGGCGGCTCGAGGGCCTCGCCTTCCACTTGGCCGCGCCGGCGCTCCGGCCCGATGTCACCCGCGAGTACGAGCGGCCCCCACATGATGGATGCGCGCTTCGGATTGTCGGGCAGCGGCTCTAGGCGCAGCGACTTGGGGAGCGTGACCTCGACCAGGTCGCCACTCTTCCACGTGCGCGCGATCTCGACGTAGGAGCCCACGGGGAACGGCCACTCGTACGACCCGCGGCGCGCCTGGCCGCTGTCGATGGCAGCGGGCGCCGGCTGCTCCACCATCGTGCCGTTCACGGTCACCCGGTAGCCGTCGGTCACCCAATACGGGCGGCGCATCGCCAAGGTGAACGCCTTGGGTGAGCGCAGGGTGAACGTCAGCTTCGCGCGCTCCCCCTCCGGAAAATCGGTCTCCATCGTGAGCCGTACACCCGCAGCGCTCCACTCGGCCGTCGAGGGGGCGAACAGATTCACCCACAGCCGGTCGCCAGCTTCGTAGTACTGGCCGAAACCGTGGAGTCCGGGGCTCTCCATACCCGTCCCGACATCGCACGTCCAGCTGTGATCCATGTCTTGATACTCGTGCGTCACACCGCGCCCTACCGGGACCATATAGCACACGCGCCCGTCCTCGGGGTCTATGGACGCCAGGATGTGGTTGAACAGGGCGCGCTCGTGGTAATCGGCGTAGTGAGCGTCCGGCTGGAACGAGAACAGCGTCCGCGTGAGTTTCAGCATGTTGTAGGTGTTGCACGTTTCGCACGTGCGCCCGTCCACGCGGTCGTTCAGGCGGTCCGGCGGGCCGAAGTACTCGTCGGTGCCGTGGCCGCCGCTCGAGAAGCTGTGGTGTTGGGTCACGCGATCCCAGAAGAATGCGGCGGCGAGGAGATCGGCCGGCTGACCGGTGTAGCGGTAGCGCTCGGCCGAACCAATGAGCTTCGGCACCTGAGTGTTACCGTGCTTGCCCGCGAGGTCGTCCTGGTGGCGCTCCAGCGGCGTGATGAACGCGCGGTGCTCGAACGCGTACGACAGCTTGAGCCAGCGCTCGTCTCTCGTATCGGCGTAGAGATCCACGAGCACCTCGTTCATCCCGCCGAACTCGGTGTTCATCATGTGCTGGAGCTGATCGTCGCTGAGCCGTGACAGGATTCCCTCGGCCCACGCCGCGAACTTCGTTTCCACCTCGAGTGCCATGCGATTGCCGGCGTGGCGGTAGGCGTCTCGCAGGCCCGCATATGTTTTGTGCAGCGTGTACCACGGCGACCACAGGCCGTTGAGGTCGAACGACGCCGAGCGTATCTCGCCCTTCGCGAGGCGCGCGAACGCCTCGCGCCCGCCTTCGAGTGCGCTCAGGTAGCCGTCGCCGTGCTTGTCCTGCACTTCCTTCAGCTCGCGCACGATGTAATCGGTTCTGGTCTTGAAGCGCGCGTCGCCCGTCGCGGCGAACATGACACTCACGGCCGAGAGGTGATGGCCCGCGATGTGGCCGGTGAGGTTACGGCCGCCGCCGTCCCAGCCGTCGTACGGTTCCGCTTTGCGCGCGAGTCCCGCGCGCTCGCGGTAGTAGGCGAGCATTCGATCCGGATCGAGTCGGAGGAGGTAGCTCGCCATCAGCTCCTGCGCGTGCTTCAGCGGCCCGCCCGTGAGTCGCACCGCGGACAGGGGGAGTGGCCGGGCGCGGACCGTGTCCGCGTCGACCAACGCGGACGTGGCTGTCGGGACGGGCTCGGCGCCGGCTGGCCAGGGGATGAGCGCGGACGCTCCGGCGCCGACACCAAGCTTCAGGGCATCACGGCGAGACAGGGTCATCGGGCACCTCCTTGGCCTTTCTTGACATGGAATCGATGACGTGTAGTCTCGCTGCGCAATGGCCGGCCTCGATTGGGTCATCATCGGATTGTATTTCGCCCTGCTGCTCGGCGTCGCCTGGTGGGTTGCAAGGCGCAACCGAGACACGGCGGATGACTACTTCCTGGCCGGGCGCAATCTCGGCTGGTTCCTGGTCGGGGCCTCCATCTTCGCGTCCAACATCGGTTCAGAGCATGTCGTCGGCCTGGCGGGCGCCGGCGCGACGAGCGGCGTCGCGCTCGCGCATTACGAGCTGCATGCCTGGTGCCTGCTCGTGCTCGGATGGCTCTTCGTCCCATTCTATTCCCGCGCGCTGGTCTACACGATGCCCGAGTTTCTCGGCCGGCGCTTCTCACCCACCGCGCGCTGGGTGCTCTCCGTCATCACGCTCGTGGCGCACGTGTTCACGAAGTTCGCCGTCTCGATCTTCGCCGGCGGCGTCGTGTTCGCGACGCTATTGCCCGAGGTCTCGCTCCGGCTGGGCGGCGCCACATTCAACAGCTTCTGGATCGGATCGGTCGCCGTGCTGCTCCTCACCGGCCTCTATACCGTGCTCGGCGGCATGCGGGCCGTGGCGTACACGGATGCGGTGCAGACGTTCATCCTGGTCGCGGGATCGGGATTGCTCACGCTGTTCGGGCTCGCGAAGCTCGGCGGCTGGCACGAGCTGCGCCACGCGTTGGATCCCGATCTGTTCAACCTTTGGAAACCGCTGGTCCCGGCAGGGATGGAGGGCACGTGGGCGCCGGTGAAGGAGACGGGCCGCATCGCGTGGTATTTCAACGGCAACTATCCCTGGCTCGGCATGCTGTTCTGTGCACCCATCATCGGCCTGTGGTATTGGTGCACCGATCAGTACATCGTGCAGCGGGCACTGGGAGCGCGGAATGAGGCGACGGCGCGGCGCGGGAGCATCTTTGCCGCGTTCCTGAAACTGTCACCGGTCTTTCTCTTCATCATCCCAGGCCTGATCGCCCTCGCCCTCGCCAAGACCGGGCGCGTACCAGGGCTCAGCGTCATGGTGGACGCTCAGGGGAACGCGATCCCCCAGGCGGCGCAAGCGGCCTTTCCGCTGATGGTGAAGGATCTTCTGCCGGCAGGGCTCCGGGGGCTTGTCGTGGCGGGCTTGCTCGCCGCGCTGATGAGCTCGATGGCCGGTGCCTTCAACGCGTCTTCGACCCTGTTCACGATGGATCTCTACACGAAGTTCAGGCCCAACGCGTCACAGCACCAGCTCGTGTGGGTGGGTCGAGCCGCCACCGCGGCGATGGTCGTGATCAGTCTGTTGTGGATTCCGGTGATTCAGGGCGCGCGCGGGCTCTATGATTATCTCCAGGGCGTGCAAGGGTATCTCGCGCCGCCGATTTTCACGGTATTCGTGTTCGGCATCTTCAACCGGCGCCTGAACTCGAAAGGGTGCCTCGCCGCGCTGCTCGTCGGATTCGTGCTCGGGGTGTTCCGCCTGGCGGTGGATACACCGGTGAGCCTGCATCTGCCGGGCTTTGCCGCCGGCTACACCCCCGGCTCATTCTTCTGGATCGTCAACAATCTGTACTTCCAGTATTACAGTCTCTTCATTTTCATCGTATCGGTCATCGTCATGGTGGCTGTGAGCTACGCGACGGCGCCGCCACGACCCGAGCAGCTCGTCGGTCTGACGTACGCGACCGTCACGGTCGAGGATCGCGCCAGCTCTCGTGCCAGCTGGAGCGCTCGCGAGGTCATCGCCTCCGCCGTCGTGCT
>JBKPBB010000303.1:0-10091 GCA_046744245.1 Thermodesulfobacteriota bacterium | reverse complement strand
GGGCCGGCGCGGCCGCCCGCGGGCGGCGCGCGGTCTCGATCATCCGCACCACCTCGTCGAGCGGTCCCGCGAGCTGCTGGAGGTCGTGCTCGGAGAGCGCGCGCGGCGCGAGCGCCACCAGGACGAGGCTCCCGAGCGGCGTCTCGCCGGCGCACAGCGGCACGCTGGCGACGCTGCGCATGGCGGGGCCGGCCGCGACGAGCGGCGGCACTTGGCGGCCGCCCGAGGCGGCGTCGATCAGGTACGTGCGGCGATCGCGCAGGCACTGGAGTGGCATCTCCCAGCCCTTGGCGTCGTCCTGCCGGATGCTGCGCAGCGCGCGGCAGCCTTCATCGGAAATCCCGACCTCGGCGGCGAGCCGGAGGAGCCCGTAGCGCACGTCGAAGAGGCAGATCGCTCCGGCCTGTGCGCCGGTCGCCTCGAGGATGGCTTGCAGCGCCGGCTGGAGCGCGTCCTCGGGCGCCTCGCGGGCGGCGATCGCACGCAGGCAGTCGGCGAGTGCCGCAGCGGGGTCCGGCGCAGGCGCCGGCACCGCGGACGACCTGCGGAAGATCCCCATCCCCGACTCGACCGTGTGCAACCGCTGTGCCGCAATATCGGGGAGCTCGCGGGCCGGGGCTGCGAGCTCTTCGCGGCGGCGGCCGTCAAAAACCGACACCCGCGTCGCAGAGCGTCACGCCGGTGGCGCGACCCGTCCGGCGCGCACGCCTGGGAGGGGAGTGATCGCCGCGGGCATAGGAACGCCGGGGCACAGAGCACGTGAACACGTGAACTCCAGGCCCTGGCCAACGGCCGGCCCGCCGCCCGCGCTGGGCGCGGTAGCGTACCGCGTCCGCCCCATAAGAGGGCATGGCGTTTGCACCATGCCCGGTGCGGACCATGCACAACCACGATCGACGGCCCTCTACCTGCGCGACGAGCAGACCGCATCGCGCCGCCTCCCGACCGGCGCGCGGTCAGGCCCTCATCGAGACGGCCATCGGCATCGTTCTCCTTCTGCTGCTCACCTTCTCGATCGTCGATGCGGCGATGCTCTTCTACACCTACCTGACCCTCGAGAACGGCGTCACCGAAGCGACGCGGTTCGCCGTGACGGGGCAGCAGACGAGCGACCCCGACAACCCGACGAGCGCGCTCTCGCGCGAGGACTCGATCAAGCGAGTGATGCGCAGTTCGACGCCCGGGCTCATTATTCCCGACAGCGAGTTCCGCTTCGACGACATCTCGCAACCGGGCACGCCGGGCGCGGGAAACCCCAACGACGTCATCCAGATCACGGTCACGCATCGGTACCAGCTGATCTCGCCGATGGTGCGGCCGCTGGTCGGCAACGGGGGCTTCATCAACCTGCGCGTCTCCGCCACGATGAGGAACGAGCCCTATCCCCAGTGACGGACTGGAGGACGCATGTCGAGAGCACCGCTCACGGGTTCGGAGAAGATGCGAGAGGCGAGGCGACGATCGCGTGGCCAGGCGCTCGCCGAGTTCGGCATCGTGCTCTCCCTCCTGATGGTCTTGGCCCTCGGCATCTTCCAGGTGTGCTACCTCATCTACCAGCAGTACGGCGCCATGAATCTCGCCCGCGAGGGAGCGAATCTCATCCTGCGGCAGAGCAGCCTCGACATCGCCGAGTCGGCGATCCGCGCGGCGCAGGCCGACCCCCGCTTCGACGCCGACACGAGGCTCCTCCTCTCGGTCGTGCAGCTCGGCTCGGCAGGGCCGAACGCGGGCAAGCCCATCATCACCCAGCGCCACGCCGCGGGGATGCCGACCGGCGCGAGCCTGCTCGGGGATCCCCCGTCGTCCTCGTACGGTCCAGGTCCGACCTACACCGCAAACGACCCCGGTCACGACACCAGCATTCAGGCGAAGAGCCCGCTCCCGAACGGCCTGCAGGTCAACGCCGGCCAGTCGGTGTACGTGGCCGAGATCTGGGTCAAGCGACGCGACATCATGCCGCTCGCGGGCGTCCGGCTCCCCGACACCCTCTACTCGATCGCGTACTTCTGAGGGGCGCGCGCGGGCACGCACGAGGTGAAAATCGCATGACCATCGAGAGGACCGACCACACGAGGGAGAAGGGCATCGCCCTGGTGTACGTGGGGGTGTTCCTGGTGCCGCTCCTGGCGTGCACGGGGCTGGCCGTCGACCTCGGCCGCGGGTACCTCGTGCGCGTCGCCCTCGCGAGGGCCGTGGACGCCGCCGCTCTGGCGGCGGCCCGGAACATCGCCGCGGACTCCTCGCAGGCGCAGCGCGCCGCCAACAACATCTTCAACGCGAACTTCCCGGCGGGCTTCCTCGGGGTGAGCTCCGTCCAGAACCCGCCCCAGCTGACCATGACGGTCGCCTCGGACGGATCCCACATCATCACGGTCGCGTCGTCCGCCACGGTGCCGACGACCTTCATGCGCATCGCCGGGCCCGAGAGCCTCACGGTGGCGGCCAGCGCAACGGCGACGCGGCGGCTGGTCGACATGTCCTTCGTCATGGACCGGTCCGGATCGTTGGGCGCGGCCTTCGGCCAGGTGAAGGAGGCGGCGAAGCAGTTCGTGAGCTACTTCGATCCGAGCAGCGATCGGATCGCGCTGATCACGTTCTCGGCCAACACCGTGGTCGCGGATCCCATGCGGTCCGAGCGCGGCTTCGACCTGAGCTCGATCGACAACCACATCGACAGCACGGTCGCGAATGGAGGGACGGCGACGGCGGAGGGACTGTATCAAGGCTGGGATCAGCTCCGCACCGTCCCGTCGGGCAGCCAATCCGGGTTGCGCATCGTGCTGCTCTTCACGGACGGCTCGCCCAACTCGATCGCCGGCCAGTTCCAGGTGAGTCAGTCCAAGAGCGGGGGCACGTGCAGCTCGACGCTGGTGGGCCGTGCCGGCACGATCGCGACGAACGACTACCCCTACACCGGCAACTCCACCACGACGAACAGTCCCGACGACGTGGGCCTCTATGACACGTACGCGACGGGCGTCAGCGCCGTCCCGCCGACGAGCATCGACGTCCGCAACCCCAGCACCGCATACGACTCCGGGGGAAACACCAACACGCAGACCCCCAACCCGTGCATCCCCAAGCTGCCGCTGCGGAGCTCCCACTCCGGAAGCAGCGGCGCTCCGAGCGGGTTCGGTCTCTACGATCCGACGCTTCCCCACCAGCGCGCGCTGATCGGGCAGACCGCGGAGGGCTATTCGAACCACGTGCAGAACGCGAACAACGCGGCGCGGAACCTGGCGGAGATCATCGCGAACGCGATCCGCAGCGACACGTCGGGGGCGAGCAAGATCCGTATCTACACGCTCGGGCTCGGGGACCTGCTGAACAAGAACATGGGCGCGGCGTCGGAGACCGGGTCGTCCATCCTGCAGCGCATCGCCAACGATCCCGCTTCGACCGATTTCAATCCGGGCGAGCTCGACGGCCGGTACTTCTACGCCGGCGACGTGGCGCAGCTGGACACGGCCTTCCAGGCGGTGCGCGACCAGATCGTGCGCCTGACGCAGTAGGCGCGGAGGAGGCGGGATTCGAACCCCGACGTCCCCGCCACTTCCCCCAGGCAAGATCTTTCTGCTAGACGTCTTGCCGCACTGCATCTGGCAAACGCCCTAAGATTCGAGCAAGCTCACTGCCCGCACGCAAACGCACAAGGCATTCCTGGGCGTCATCTTCGCGGCAGCAGTCACGGACCACGGACGGAAGGAGGCCCCATGAGACCCCTGGCAGCCCTTGGCCTCGCGTTCGCCCTCGCCCTCGCGACGACCGCGCGCGCGGAGCACCCAGGACCGTCTTTTTTCGGCGGCCTGGTCCGCTGCACGCCGACGCTCGTGGTGCCCCCGGGCGCTGCCGTGCGCTGCTTTGCCGTCGCGGAGACGCCGCCGACGGAGCCGATCTACGTGCTCATCGCCCGTCTCATGGCGAACAAGAACCAGGACGTCACCCAATGGGGCTACGCCTTCTCGGCGGCGCCGGGCGTCCGGAGCATCGGCTACTACGCAGAAGAACTCACCGAGTCCACGTCGCCCAAAAGCCGCTACTGCCAAGTCGTGATCGACCCCGCGGATGCGACGCTCGCCGTCAGTCTCGAGGTGCGGTTTGCCGGCGAGCAGTTCGCCCAGGCGACGACACTCGGACCCTGTCCGGAGAACAAACGGCCAACCGAAGTGACGCCGCAATGATCCGTCATACCACCGATGATTCCTGCCAGACCGTCGTGCTCGTATCCACCTGGAGCGCGCGCACGCGTGCGAGCTCCCAGGAGCCTCCGATGCGGTCGAAGACGGCTGCGGCATCCGCGAGCTGCCGTCTGCGCTCGGACGTGCCCGGCGCGAGGTGCCGGCCGATCTCCGCGTGCGCACGTCCCAGCTCGTACGGCATCTGCAATCGTGCTGCCGCCGCCATCGCGCGGCGCCAGCGCGTCATCGCGGCCCGCTGTCGTCCGAGGTGCCACGCGAGGCTTCCGCTCGCGAGCAGTACCTCGGGTCGCCCGATCGGGAACATGCGGGCGTAGCGGCGGGCGGCCCGGAGGACCCCCCGGATCTCCTCGAGCAGACGAGCTCGTCGCTCATGGACCCGATCGTCTTCGAGGAAGGCGAACAGCACCTCGAGCGTCTGAGTGATCGTGGGCAGCATCCAGTACGCCACCGGCGCCGTGGCACGCACGAATGCCGCCGCGCGCATCACCGACTCGAAGGCAGCGGCCGAGTCGTTCGTGCGCAGGCTCGCAGCCGCGTGGGCGGCGAGCAGCATCGTGTGCTCGCTGCGCGCGCTCAGCTGGTCGATCGACTCGAAGCGCACCAGTGCTTTCTGGCACCGCGGCAGGGCGTCGGCGAAGCGTCCCATCCGCACGAGCGCGTGCGCGCTGACGATGTGGGCGTCGGCACGCGCCTGGAGGTTACCGCTGCGGAGGGTGGTCTCGAAGGCAACCAGGCAATGAGCGAGTGCCGCATCATACTCGCCACGAAACAGCTCGAGCATGGCGCTCATGTTCTTGTTCTCTTCGAACGACCGCAGGTCTCCCACGTCCTGCGCGAGCGCGCACGCGCGCGCGGCGGCGGCGGCAGCCGGATCCCATTCGGCGAACGACAGCTGGAAGACGGCCACGCGCGCCAGCACCCACGCACGGTCGGCATCCGAGCCGTGCGCCTCCGCGATCTCGACCGCCCGCCGATACGCCGCCTCCCCCAGCCGCTTCGCCGACGCCATGCCGGCGAGCAACGACCCGAGGCTGTAGGCCCGGGCCAGCTCCGGCGAGGGCCCGCCCGGCTCGCTCTCGTTCATCATCCGCAGGATGGACCAGGCGAGTGGTGCGCCTTCGATCGAGTAGAAGTACGTGTCGATCAGGCGCATCAGCACGCGCGCCACCGGGGCGATCGTCCGGCGCGCGCGCGCCGGGTCGCTCGAACGCACGCCGATGAGCAGCTGGGCGGCGCGCAGCACGATCTGGCCAACGATCGCGATCATCGTCGATCCCTGCCGCTCGGGGAAGGGGCGGCCGAAGAGGCGGAGCGCTCGCTGCCCGTGCTCGCGCGCGCGCCGCAGGTCTCCCAGTCGGAAGTACGCGTCGGCAAGAGCGCCTTCGACCACGCCGCACCGGAAGCTCGGCGCGTCGGGATCGACGAGCGCACTGGGGTTCAGGCGCAGCCGCGGGCCCCATCGCCGGGCGCCGCGGCCGGGGAGCGAATCCCGCTGGATGAGATCGAGCGAGCGGGTCAGATGTTCCACCGCCTCCCGGCAGGCACCGCTGTCGAGGGCCAGCATGCCGGCCCGGATCGCGTACTCGCCTTCGCGATCGGCATTGCCGGCCTCGCGCCAGTGGTAGGCGAGTGCCGTCACGATGTCGTCGCGACCGGGCGCGAGGCTCTCCATCGTCTCGGCGACGCGATGATGCAGCGCGCGCAGCGTCTCCGCCGGGAGGTCCTCCAGTATCTGCTCGCGCAGCTTGTCGTGCGAGAACCGCCACGACTGGTCACGTACCTCGAGAACGGCCGCCGCGGCGCACTGCGCCGTCCACGTCGGAAAGTCGACCGCGGGGTGGATCGCCTGCAAGACCACGGAATCGATCAGCCGCCCGCAGACGGCGGCCGTCCGGAGGGCGGGGACGGCGTCCGGCGGCACGCGACTCATCCGGCGGCGCACCATCCGCTGCATGCCCCCGGACAGGACGCGCTTCGGCAACGGTCGATCGCCGATGCCCTCCAGCCCGCCCCCGTGTTCCGCGAGTGCGCGCACGACCTCGACGAGCAGGAAGGGGATGCCCTCCGTCTCGCGCTTCAGCAGGGCGATCATCTCCGGTCGGAGGACACGGTCGCCGATCATCGCCACGCTGAGCGCCTCGATCTCCGCGGAGCTGAGCCGCCCCAGTCGGAGCAGCGACAGGCCGTCCACCTGCCGCTCGAGCCCGGGCGCCTCGTCGTCGCGGCAGCTCCCCAGCAGCACGAGTCGCAGCCTCGGTGCGACACGCGCCAGCCACCCGAGCAGGCGGAGGCTCTCGCTGCCTGCCCATTGGAGATCCTCGAGAATCACCAGGACCGTCCCGCTCTGCGCGCGGAAGAGCTCCTCCACGGCGAGCAGGAGACGTGTCTGCGCCGCCTCGGGCGAGACCGCCGGCGCCTCCGCGACGTCGCGCGCCAGGAGCTGGCCGGCGTCCGGGACGATCGCACGAAGGACGGCCACGTCCTCGTCGCTCAGGTGCGCGCGCAAAGCGGCGTGGGTCACCACCTCGCGCCAGACGTGATACGGCGCACCGCCCTGGGCGCGCGCCTGGCCGCGCAGTACCGTCACGCCCCGCACCAGCGCGCGCGTCCGGATCTCGTCGAGCAGCCGCGACTTGCCGACACCGCTCTCCCCGGCGACCAGCCACGCTCCGCCGCTCCCCTGCTCGGCGTCCCGCACGACGTCCATCAGCCGCGCGATCTCGTCGCGGCGCCCAATGAACGGAGCGGCCTGCAGGAAGCTCTCCCGCGTCGCCACGGTCTCGACCGTGAACGGCTGCCCAAGTGCGGCGGCGAGGGCGTGCACCGTCTCGTCCGCCGAGGCGAAGCGGTCCTTCGGGCCCTTCGCGAGGAGCCGCGCGAGCACCGGCCGCAGGCGGTCGTCGAGCTCGTCGCCCGCCCGCGGCAGGGACGTCTTCAGGATGTGCGCCTCGAGCGCGCCCCGATCGCGCAGGTCGAAGGGGTACTCGCCGACCAGCAGCTCGTAGGCCACCATCCCGAGCGCGTACAGGTCCGTGGCGATCGTGATCTGCTGCCCACGCAGCATTTCCGGCGCCATGTATGCGAGCGTGCCGACCCAGGAGGTCCCGGGCGGCTCGATCGCCTCCAGGTACGTCGAGAGCCCGAAGTCGAGCACCTTCACCTGGGCGCCCACCACCACGACGTTGTCGGGCTTGAGATCGCGGTGCAGGATTCCATGGCGATGAAGGTACGCCAGGGCGCGGAGCGCCTGCACGACGAGATCGATCTGCACCGACATCGTGCGACCGCGGCCGGCGTCGATGATGTTCAGCGCGTTCTCTTCGAGGTCCATGGTGAAGAACGGCATGCCGTGGCCATCGAACCCATAGTCGAGCACGCTGATGATGTTCGGGTGGCGGAGCGATGCCAGCAGGCTGAACTCCCGCGCCAGCTCGAGCCGCGCCTCGCTGACGCTGGTGCCTCGCCCGGCGGACGGGGCGCCCGCCCGGAGGCGCTTCAGCGTGACCACGCGTCCCGTCGAGCGGTCGAGCGCCCGGTAGACGGTCCCCATCCCCCCGCTGCCGATCTCGTTGAGGATCCGGTACCGGCCACCGAGGAGCTCGGAGGGCGGAGAGCCCCCCTCCTCTTCACCCGTGCTCGATCCGGCGGCGGCGAGCCGGCCGAGCACGCGGCGCCAGGAGCTCTTCAGCTCGGCCGGCATCGTACGGACTCGCAGACTCGGTAGGACGTCCTCGCCGGGCCGGACCCGGCTAGAGCGACGCGATGGCTGACATGAGGCCTAAAGGATTCGCAACAAGCGAACAACGCATGACTCATCTCCCGTTCTTTCGCCCTAGACCGTTTGTGCGGTATCGTTGGCCTCCGAAGCGAGCGCGAGTTGTAACACGGGGAATCAGGTGTCCGCCAACATACCTCCCTTCCAACGAACAGCCATCGCGCTAGGGCTGTGCCCCAGAGGCCAAGTCGGCCCAACACGACCAGAGCCGCTGCCGGGAGTAGCCACGTCGAAACCGTCGCGGGGCTCGGCGGCGCGGGCGCCGGCGCTCAAGCCCGCGCGATAGGCGGCCGATACTTCGTGCGGGAGGTTGCCCGGCATGCCCACGTCGCGCCCGTTCCTTTCCGTCCCACCCGATGGATGCCGTGAGCCGCAGTGCTTCAGCGCCCCTGCGGCTCCTGACGCAACAGAGGACCTGAGTGTGCTCGTACCGCCCTTCCACGTCGAGGGGCCCTAGCGCGCGTGGAGCTCGTGCGAACGCAGCGGCTCGCCAAGCGGGGGGCAACGTCGTCGCCGCCGGGCCGCCGCGCCTGTTGGCTGGGGATTCTCGCCGTCGTCGGCCTCGGTCTCCCAGGCTGCTCGCTCTTCCGGCGCGAGGCACCTCCCGCGGAGCAGGTCGGCGTCGCCTCCTGGTACGGTGCGGAGTTACAGGGCAAGAGGACCGCGAGCGGCGAGCGCTTCGCGGCCGACGCCCTCACGGCGGCTCATCCCTCGCTGCCGCTCGGCACCCGGGTGCGGGTGACGAACCTCGCCAATGGCCGGTCGGTTGTCGTGAGGATCAACGACCGCGGTCCCTTCGTCGGGGGACGGGCGCTCGACGTGTCGCGGGGCGCCGCACGAGCGCTTGGCATGCTCGGGAGCGGGACGGCGCGCGTCCGCATCACGCCCCTCGCGACCACCGGGCAGACGGGGATCGCACCTGCGACGGGGAGCGCCGTCGTGGGCGCACAACGGAGCGGCGCGCGGCGTAAGCTTCGACGCAGGCGGCGGCCCTCGCGCGCTACGGCGCCCTCGCGGAAGACAAGCGAGCGTTGAGGAAGTAGCCGCAGCCCCGGAGGGGCCTCACCGGCGTCGTCGGCGGCGCAGGTGGTCGCGCAGCGCCTCCGCGATGTCGTGGGTCACGCAGTACCGCTTCAGGCGACGCTGCAGGTCTTTGGGGATGCGAGTCGCCGCGTACCGGAAAGCGCTCGGCAGTCCAGCGGACGACGAGAGGCGTAGTCTGCACGCGCATTCGACACCGGGCTGCTCCCGGAACGGGCAGCGTGTCAGTTCGAGGCGGCCGGAGCACGCAGAACGTGTCGCTCAATGCTCCGGCACCCCTCTTGCACGTTTCGCGTTGCGGTGACTCCTGGTTGGCCCGCCGCCAGCCGGGAGAACACAGGAGGAGAGCGCTCCTGTTGATGCGACCAGCAGCATCGTCGCTTCAAAATGCGCACCGGACCGTCGAGCCGCTCCTCCGTGACCGCTTGGTGCGGCGTTACGGGAGCGTGAAGATTCACTACCGACGCTCCCGGCACGTTGACTGAGCCCGATCGGTTGCTACGGTGGCGAGGAGGAATGCACGATGTCCCGCTTGATGTGGGTGTCCGCAGTGCTGGCGCTCGTAGTGCTCGCCGCTCTCGGTCTGCGATGGGCGCTTGCCGACTTTCTGCTGGATCAGTTCGGGTCGCTCCCCGATTCGATGACGCGGGCGCGGCACCCCGAAGACGAGCGCCGCGCTTCAGATCGTTCCGAGTCTGGGCAATCTTCCTTCGAATCCCGAGGCGATTGAACAGTAGCGGGGGCGGCGGTCGCCATGAGAGCGATCACGCCGTGACATTCGGACGCGCGCCCCTCATGCCGAGCAGCGTCCGGGAGAAAGACGCATGGCGGGACAAATCAGCATTCTCGTGAGCGGGCAACACGACGCGGACGCCGCGCCCAAGAAGATCGTGCCTCTTGGCGATACCGCCCGCATGATTCGGGCATGGCGTCATCGTTCCGGGCTCACGCAGGAAGCCCTCGCGCAGGCACTCGGCGTGACGTTCTCCACCGTGAGTCGCTGGGAAAACGGTCGCGTTCGGCCCAGTAGCCTCGCCTGGAAGGCACTGCTGCAGGTCGCGGCGGAACGCGGAACC
>JBKPBB010000346.1:0-4549 GCA_046744245.1 Thermodesulfobacteriota bacterium | reverse complement strand
AGGTAGCCCGGCGTGCCGCAGCCCGCGAGCAGTGTCAGGGCCGCGGCCGCCAGGAGACGGCCTCCTGGCGTTCTCACGGCTGCGCCGCCGCGCGCGCCGGCGCCGGCCGCTCCGCGGCGTACTGCATGCGGTAGAGGCGCGCGTAGATGCCGTCGCGCGCGAGCAGCTCGCGGTGCGTCCCCTGCTCGCGCAGCTCGCCCTTGTGCAGGACGAGGATGCGGTCGGCGGTCTCGATGGTCGAGAGCCGGTGCGCGATGACGAGCGCCGTCCGTCCCTCGAGCAGCTTCACGAGCGCGTCCTGGATGAGCCACTCGGTCTCGGCGTCGACGCTCGAGGTGGCCTCGTCGAGCACGAGGATCGTCGGCTCGTGCGCCAGCGCGCGGGCGAAGGCGAGGAGCTGGCGCTGGCCGCCGGAGAGGTTGCTCCCGCGTTCCCGCACCGGCGCCTCGTAGCCGCCGAGCCGGCGGATGAAGCCGTCGGCGTTCACGTGCGCCGCCGCAGCCTCGACCGCGGCGCGCGAGATGTCGGCGCGCCCGAGCGTGATGTTGTCCTCGACCGCGCCGCTGAAGAGGAACACGTCCTGGAGCACCACCGCGATGCGGCGTCGTAGCGCCGTCGGGTCCCAGTCGCGCACCTCGATGCCGTCCACCAGGATGCGCCCGCGCTGCACGTCGTAGAGGCGGTCGAGGAGCTTGATGAGCGTCGTCTTCCCCGAGCCCGTGGCCCCCACGATCGCCACGTGCTCGCCCGCCGCGATGCGGAGGGAGACGTCGCGCAGCACCCACTGCTCCCCGCGGTAGGCAAACCACACGTGCTCGAACTCGATCTCGCCCCGCACCCGTGCCGGCATGCGCGCGTGCACGGGCGCCGGCTCCGTCTCCAGGTCGAGGAGCGCGAAGATGCGCTCCGCGGCGGTCATGGAGGACTGCATGACGGCGTACTTCTGGCTGAAGTCGCGGATGGGGACGAAGAATTTCTGGATGTACTGGATGAAGGCGACCACCGTGCCGAGCTCGGCCAGCCCCACGCCGTGGAGCCGGCCCCCCTCCCACAGCATGAGCGCGATCGACACCGTGCTGACCGCCTCGACGAAGGAGAAGAGCGCCGCCTCGAGCTTGTTGGAGAGGTGGTTCGCGTCGCGGTGGTCCGCGTTCAGCCGCTCGAACTCCGCGAAGGCGCGCGCCTCGCGGCCCGCGAGCGCGATCGCCGCCATCCCCGAGATCGCCTCCTGGAGGTAGCCGTTGATGCGGCCGATGCGCTCGCGGATCAGGCGGTAGGTCTTGCGCGCCATGCGCCGGAAGTAGTCGATCGCGAACACCATGAAGGGCAGGAGCGCCATGCTGACGAGCGCGAGCGCCCAGTTGATCCAGAGCATGAAGCCGAGGATGCCGAGCAGGCCCAGGAAATCGAGCACGATCGTCATCGCGCCCGCCGCGAACATCTCCTGCAGCACGTCGACGTCGGTGGTGAGGCGCGACACGATCCGGCCGACCGGGTTCCGATCGAAGAAGCGCATCGGGAAGCGCTGCACGCGCGCGAAGAGCGCGACGCGCAGGTCGGCGAGGCTCCGCTGCGCGACGACCATGGTCAGGTACTGCTGCCAGTAGGCGGCCAGCAGCTGGCCGACGATGGCGCCGAGGTAGAGGAAGCCGAGGCGCCCGAGCCCGCTCTCGTCGCCGCGCTGCACGTAGCGGTCGATGCCGAGCTTCATCAGGTACGGCTGCACCTGCTCGAGGAGCTGGTAGACGGGCGAGAGGAGCAGCGCGAGGCAGACGATGCCCCGGTAGGGCCGCACGTAGGTCCACAGGCGCCGGAGGATACGCGCGTCGTACGCCTTGCCGAGTGCCTCCTCGCCGTGGATCTCGGCCGGCATCAGATCGCCTCCAGCTCGACCTCGAGCGACTGCTGGCGGAAGAGGTCGGCGTACACGCCGCCGCGGGCGAGCAGGCTCTCGTGGTCGCCCAGCTCGACCACCCGCCCCTCGTCGAGCACGCAGATCAGGTCCGCCTCCTTCACGGTGGTGAGGCGGTGGGCGACCAGGATGGTCGTGCGCTCGCGGAAGAAGCCGCGCAGCTGGTCCAGGATCGTGCGCTCGGTCTCGGCGTCGACGCTCGAGAGCGCGTCGTCGAGGACGAGCACCCGCGGCGCGGCGGCGAGCACGCGCGCGAGCGCGACGCGCTGCTTCTGTCCGCCCGAGAGCGTCACGCCGCGCTCGCCGACGATCGTGTCGAGGCCCTGCGGGAGCTCCGCCAGGTCGCGCGCGAGCGCCGCCATGCGCACCGCCCAGTCGACGTGCCCGTCGCCGTCGCCCTCGAGCGCGAGGCCCACGTTCTCGCGGATGGTGCGCGAGAAGAGGAAGGGGTCCTGCGGCACGAGCCCCACCTGGCGGCGGAGCCAGCCGAGCGGCAGCGTGCGGATGTCGCGGCCGTCGAGGAGGACGCTCCCCGCCTCCACGTCGAAGAGGCGCGGCAGGAGCTGGACGAGCGCCGACTTCCCCGCGCCGGTGCGCCCGACGATCGCGACCGTGCGCCCGGCCGGCACGGTCAGATCGACGTCGTCGAGCACGGGCGTCCGGTCGAGGCGGCCGGGATAGCGGAAGGTGACGCCGCGCAGCGCCACCTCGCCCGCCACCGCCGCGGGCGCGGTCGCGCCGGGCGGGCTCGCGATCGCGGGCGTCACCTGGAGGAGCTCGTTCAGGCGCTGCATCGCGGCGCGCCCGCGCTGGAGGATCGAGAGCATCCAGCCGAGCGCCATGGTCGGCCACGCGAGCTGGCCCAGGTAGCCGAGGAACCCGACCAGGTTGCCGATCGTCAGCTGCCCGGCGATGGCGAGGTGGCCGCCGTACCAGAGCACCATGAGCGCGCCCGTGCCGCCCACCGTGCCCATCACGGGCACGATGAAGCCGCGCACGCGCGCCAGGCGCAGGCTCAGCTCCTGGAAGCGCTCGTTCAGGCGCGCGAAGGTCTCCACCTCGTGCTCCTCGCAGGCGTAGGACTTGACCACGTGCATGCCGCTCAGGTTCTCCTGCACGCGGTTCGAGAGCTCGCCGAGCCCCTCCTGCACGCGCAGCGAGCGCTCCATGAGGAGCCGGCTCGTCCGCTTCACCACCAGGAGCGCCACCGGGTAGATCGCGAGCGAGGCGAGCGTGAGCCGCACGTTGTAGGAGAGCATGAAGGCCAGGCCGTAGACGTAGGCGACCGGCGTGTTGATGAAGTTCAAGATGCCCGGGCCGAGCAGCATGCGCACCGCCGTCACGTCGTTCACGAGACGCGACATGAGATCGCCCGTGTGCCGCTGCTGGTAGAAGGCGAGCGGGAGGGTCTCCAGGTGACGGAAGAGGTCGTTCCGCAGGTCGTACTCGATGTCGCGCCCGACGTTGAAGATGACGAAGCGCGAGAACGTCCGCACCAGGCCCTGGACGACGGTGATCGAGACGATCAGCCCGAGATAGCGGAGGAGCACGCGGGCGTCCGCGCCGGTCTCGATCGCGTGCACGCTCCGGTCGAGGAGCCGGGGGATCATCATCGCGAGCGAGGTGGCGCCGACGAGGCACGCGATGCCGCCCAGGTAGCGCAGGCGGTAGCGCCCGACATAGCGCCAGAGGCGGGCCATCGTGCCAATGTACCGACGCGGAGGGAGCTGACGCAATGGTGACGGCCGCCTATACTCGGCGCCGATGCGCGTCGTGGTCGTCGGCGGGACGGGCCAGCTCGGCCGGGAGCTGGTGCGCGCGCTGCCCGGCGCCGACACGGTGGCCCTGAGCCGCGCTCAGCTCGACCTGAGCAACGCGCCCGCGGTCGCGCCCCGCCTGGTCGCGCTCGCCCCGAGCGTGGTGGTGAACGCCGCTGCCGACAACCGCGTGGACGCGGCCGAGCACGACCCGGCGCCGGCGCTGGCCGTGAACGCGCTCGGCGTAGCCGCGCTCGCCGAGGCGTGCCGCGCCACCGGCGCCCTCCTGGTGCACATGAGCACGGACTACGTCTTCGACGGCCGCGCCGCGCGTCCGTACACCGAGGACGACCCGCCGAATCCGCTCGGCGCCTACGCCCACTCGAAGCTCGAGGGCGAGCGCCTCGTGCAGGCGCTCGCGCCGCGCCACGCGGTGGTGCGCGTGGCGGGGCTCTATGCGGCGGGCGGCAGCGGCTTCGTCGACCGCGTGCTGGCCCGGGCGCGCGCGAGCCGGCGCCTCCGCGTCGTGCACGATCAGGTGACCGCGCCCACCTGGGCGCGCGACGTCGCGACGGCGCTCGCCCGCCTCCTCCCGCGCCTGGTCGCGGGCGACGCCCCGGGCGGCGTCTACCACGTGACGAACGCCGGCGCGTGCTCGTGGTACGAGTTCGCGTGCACCGCGCTCGCGCTGGCCGGAGTGGACGCCGAGATCGAGCCGATCACCAGCGCCGAGCTCGCGGCGCCCGCGCCGCGCCCGGCGTACTCGGTGCTCGCGAACACGCGGTTGGCGGCGATCGGCGAGCCGCCCCTGCGCTCGTGGCGCGACGCCCTGGCCGCGTACCTGGCAGACTGACCGACGAGGCGGCGCGCCCGCTCCGCC
>JBKPBB010000269.1:0-2726 GCA_046744245.1 Thermodesulfobacteriota bacterium | reverse complement strand
GAACAGCTCGACGTAGACGCCGGCCGCCGCGGCGACCACCGGCCCTCCGTACCGCCGTACGACGCTCAGCACGAGCCCGCCGGCAATCGCGATCGCCATCGCGAGGACCGAGATGACGACCGTGAACCCGGCGCCGCGGAGGAAGAGCGGCAGGTAGGCGAGCGTCCCCGCGGCGGCGGCTGCCTCCGCCGACGGCGCCGCCGCGCCGGTGAGCGTCGCCTGCCGCGCGTCCCAGAGATGCCAGCGCTCGAGGATGCCGCGCAGCTCGCCGTCGCCCATCAGGGCGGCGAGCGCGCCGTCGACGGCGCCGAGCAGCTCCGGCTCGCTCGGGCGCACGGCGATCGCGTACACGCCCTCGCCGACCGTCCCCGCGGCGCGCAGCGTCGCGCGCGGGAGCGCGTAGCGGGCGGCGATGATGTTGTCGAGGAGGACGGCGCGTAGCCGGCCGCGCTCCAGATCCAGATAGGGCTCCTCGACGCCTTCGTAGAGCACGACCTCCACGCCGGGGGCGGCGCGCAGCAGGTCGAGCGCGAGCGAGCCCTCGAGCGTGCCGACGCGCGCGCCGCGGAGATCGCCGAGGCCGTGCACCGGCCCCTCGTCGCGCCGCACCACGAGCGTCTCGGCAAAGGCGTAGTACGGCCGCGTGAAGGCGACGCGCGCCCGGCGCGCCGGCGTCACCTCGATGCCGTTGAGGGCCACGTCGAAGTCGCCGCGCTCGAGCGAGGGGATCAGCGTCTGCCAGTCGTTCTGCGCGAACTCGGCGCGCACGCCGAGGCGGCGCGCGAGCGCCTCGGCGATCTCGACCTCGAAGCCGGCGAGCCGGCGCCGGTCGCGCGGGTCCTGGAAGACGTACGGCTCGCCGCCCTGCATGTCGCCGCCCCAGCGGAGCGTCCCCCGCGCGTGCAGCCGCGCGAGCGCATCGTCCGCCGCCGCGCGGCCCGCGGCCGCCATCACCGCGACCAGCACGATTCCCCGGAGCCAGGCCAGAGCGCCCGCTTTAGCGGAGGGACGGCGGGTGGGCAACTTTTCTCGGCTCGTGCTATGGGGCGCCGCATGCGGACACCCATCGCAGCGCTCCTGCTCGTGCTGGCGGTCGCGCGTGCGGCGCCCGCCGGCGACGCGACCGGCGCCCTGGCGCCCTACGAGGACCTGCTCGAGGTCCTCGCCGACCTCACCTGGCATTTGAAGGACGACACCTACCGCTTCCCGCCCCCGAAGGACCCCACCGGCCACGACCTCTACCAGCTCGCGCTCCACCGCCTGGAGAACTGGGAGAAGCGCTATCCGGGGCGCCTGCGCGACGTGACCGGCTTCGCGCGCGCCGAGGCGCTCGAGCACCTCGGCGAGTACCGGACCGCCGCCGACCTCTACCGCCAGGTGGCCGCGCTGCCCTCCCCGCTCGCCGAGCACGCGCGCCAGGGTGCGGAGCGGGCCGGCGCCTTCGCCGAGGCCGCGGCGCTCCCCGAGGACGCGCCCGACGTGGACGGCGCGCTGGTCGCGCTGCGCGCGAAGCTCGACGCCTGGGGGAAGGTGGTCGCGCGCCAGGGCGGGACGCCATGGGAGCCGGCGGCGCTCGCCGAGGAGGAGCGCCTCGAGGGGGTCGCCGCGCGCCTCGTGGTCGCGCACCGCCGCGCCGTCGAGGATGGCACCACCGCCGCCGAGCGCGCGCTCCGCTTCGTCATCCAGAAGCACGCCGAGTCGAAGGAGCTCCCGGGCCACATCCTCAACCTGGCCGACTTCTACGCCGAGCTGGCACGCGACTACGTCACGGAGCACCCGCGTCCCCTCGCGTTCGACGAGGACGAGTTCGTGCGCCGCACCGACCGTGCGCTCGACACCTACCGGAAGGTCGCCACCTGGGACGGGGCGCGCGAGAAGCCCGAGGCGCAGGCGCGCTTCGCGGCCCTGGACGCGTACAAGACGGCGGTACTGGGGCGGTATCGGTGAGGAGACTGGTCAAACTCATCTGGGGGCCCGTCCAGTGCTCGGGCGCTCCGCGCCCTGCGCGCTTCCGATGCCCCCAGACCCCGTCGGCCAGCTCGAGCGCTCTCGCGCTCGGCCTCCGAATCCTCTGGGGGCCCGCTCTCGCGGGCGGCCTGGTCGCCCTGCTCGCGCTGCCGGCGGGCGTGCGCGCTGACGACCTGCTCGCCGAGGCGGCCGCGGCCGACCCGGGGATCGAGGAGCGGGTCCGCCTGATCGCCGCCCATCGCCTCGAGGGGAACGGCGAGCTGCTGGCCCCCGACGTCGCGGACCTGGAGGCGCGCGACGAGGCGCGCCGGGACGCCGGCCTCCCCCCGACCGGCCTCGCCGACGACGCGCGCTATCTGGCGGCCGGGCTCGTCCCTACGCGCGACGCGCAGCGCGAGGCGCTGCACGCGGTCCTCGAGGCGCACCCCGACCCGCTCGTCCGCCGCCTCGCCGAGCACGAGCTCGAGGTGGACGACGCCGCCGCCGCCGACCGCCTGCTCGCCGACGACCGCCACAACCGCCGCGCCGCGGTGCTGAACGACGCGGTCCGCCCGCTCGGCATCTTCTCGGGCGGCGCGCTCCTGGCCGCCCTCAACCCGTTCCTCCTCGCCGGCAGCGCGGCCGACAGCCTGATCACCACCGCCGTCAACCTCTGGCACTACGATCGGCTCTCCACGCCCGAGCGCGAGGCCCTCGCGCGCTACCGCGCGCTCCTCGAGCGCGAGCCGCAAACCCGCGACGCGCCCGAGATCGTGCGC
>JBKPBB010000461.1:0-4204 GCA_046744245.1 Thermodesulfobacteriota bacterium | reverse complement strand
GTGAACATGTTCGCCTTCTCCATTCGTCGCTACGAGTCACTCACCGCGAGCGTCCTCAGGTAGTGACGGACCAGAACCAGGCGGTCGTTTCCCCAAAACATCCGGTCGCCCACGAAGAAGGTCGGCACCCCGAAAGCGCCTCGTCGGTGGGCTTCCGCCGCTGTAGTCCGAAGCTCATCGTCGGTCGCTGGGTCCGCGAATGCCTCCTCGAATGCGCTCTGTGAAAGGCCCACCGATACTGCCGCCTGACGGCACATGTCCTCATCAAGCGGCCACACACCCTCTACCCACACGGCGCGAAACAGAGCGTGACTGTACGGGACCACGGCACCGAGTCGCTTCGCAGCCGTGGCGGCCTTCACGAGCATCCGGTAATCGAAGTGTGGGCTCGGGGGCTCACGAAACGCGACCCCATAGTAGTTGGCCCAGCACTCGGCGTCGTAGCGCCGATAGGTCCACTCGTACTGCCCTGACAGCGGCTCGGCGGCAAACGGATCGCGGCCACGTAGCTTCCGAATGTCGGGGCCGTTGACGGGATACCATCGCACTCGGCACCCTGTCTCGCGTTCGAGCTTCGCGATCTGCGTCGAGGCGAGGTAGGAGTAGCGACTTCCAATCGAATAGTAGAAGTCCACGACGCGCTCACCCGCCATGGGCTGGGGTCCTCACGGGCCGAGCGTATACGCAGCGCGTCGCATCGGTCCACGGCGGCACCTCGACGACCGTGGATTGTATGCGGCCGCCACGAGATCAGCGGCCTCCAGCACGAGGACGTTCACGCCGGCCGGCTGGAGCCGGTAGGCGGCGGCGATGCCCGCTCCGATGACGACGACACGCTTGCCGGCTACGTCCTAGATTCTCTCAGGCTCCGTGACGGTTAGCTCGCTCTGCACGTCGCCGGTGTTCGAGACCGATGACGTAAAGCGGGTGCTACTCGCACGTAGAACCAGGCCGTTCCGGGACGCGAGACGGCGCGCCAGTCCTCGAGCACCAGCCGCTTCAGGCGCGCGACGCACGCGCCGACAGCCTCGACGCTCTCGGGGTCGCGCCAGCAGAACGCCTCCGCGACCAGGATCGCGAGCCGATTCCACTCCGCGCCGAGGATGCGGTCGCGCTCCGTTTCGGCGACCCCCTGGCGGTAGGCAGCGAGCGCGATGACCCGCGCAGGCCCGCGCGACACGGGCGCGGGCCGACCGGGAACCGGTTCCGAGGTGATGTGGTTCGCGCTCATGTCCATGCCGTGTAGCAAGCCTCCTGCCCGACCGTTTGGCCGTTGGCAGCGGCCGATACGAGCGCCGGTGTCCACTGGACTGGACTCGATGTACCGGATCGAGGACATCGTCGGGGCGGGATCGACGGCGGCGAGACCCAGGGCCGCTCAGCGGCCGCGGCGCAGCGGCCGGAAGAACGCCCGGACGTCCTCCACCAGCGCACGCGGCTCCTCCATGGCCGCGAAGTGGCCGCCCCGCTCCATGCGCGTCCAGCGCTGCACGTCGAAGACGCGCTCGGCCCAGGCGCGTGGCGGCTTGATGATCTCCCGCGGGAAGATGGCGCACCCGGTCGGCACCTCGACGCGGAGCCCGCTGGGCGGAAACTTGTCGGCGTGGACGGCCTCGTAATAGAGGCGGCAGGACGAGTTCGCGGTCTCGGGCACCCAGTAGAGCATGATGTTGGTGAGCAGCTGGTCCTTCGTGAAGCGGCGCTCGATCTCCCCGTCGCAGTCGCTCCAGGTGCGGAACTTCTCGACGATCCAGGCGGCGAGGCCGGCGGGCGAGTCGTTGAGCGCATAGGCGAGGGTCTGCGGCTTGGTGCCCTGGATGCGCTGGTAGCCCGTCTCCTCCTTCAGGAACTGCTGCACCGCCATCAGGTCGGCGATCTCCTCCTGCGTGAGGCCCTCGAGCGAGGGGTTCTGCGGATCCTCGGGCAGTGCGATCACCATGTTCAGGTGAATGCCGAGCACCCGCGCCGGGTGGCGCGCGCCCAGGTAGGTCGTCACCATCGCGCCCCAGTCGCCGCCCTGCGCGCCGAAGCGCTGGTAGCCGAGGCCGGCCATCAGCTCGGCCCACAGCGCGGCGATGCGCTCGGGGTCCATCCCGGGCTCGGTCGGGTGATCGGAGAAGCCGTAGCCCGGCATCGACGGCGCCACCACGTCGAAGGCGTCGGCGGGATCGCCCCCGTGGCGCGCCGGATCGGTGAGCGGCCCGATGACCTCGACGAACTCCGCGATCGATCCCGGCCAGCCGTGCGTGAGGACGAGCGGGAGCGGCGCCGGCCCCGTGCCGCGCACGTGGATGAAGTGGATGCCGAGGCCGCCGACGCGAGCGCGGAACTGCGGCAGCGCGTTGAGCCGCGCCTCGGCCGCGCGCCAGTCGAAACGCTCGCGCCAGTAGGCGACCAGCTCGCGCAGGTAGGCGAGGTTCGTGCCGTACGTCCAGCCCGAGGCCGGGATCTCGTCCGGGAAGCGCGTGCGCGCGAGGCGCTCGCGCAGGTCGGCCAGGACGGCGTCGGGGACGGCGATGCGGAAGGGCTCGATGTGCATGCGCGGCCTTGTACGCCGGACCCGCCGCGGCGGACAAGGGTCGGGGGCGGTCGCGTGCCGGAGACGGCTCAGGTCAACGGCAGCGTCAGGTGTCTGCGGTAACCCGGGCGCTCCTCGAGGCCTCTCCACCAGGCTTCCAGATGCTTCAACGCCGGGCGCTCGACGTTCTCGAGCCCGTACCAGCGATAGGCCATGCAGCCCAGGGGGATGTCGGCCATGCTGAACCGGCTTCCCGCAACGAACGCGTTGCGGCTCAGGTGGTCGTCCAGCATCGGCCAGAGGGTCAGCAAGGTCTCGTGCGCCGCTTGCGCCACCGCCGCGCCACGCCGGTCCGCCGGCGTGCGAATCAACTGCAAGAACACGGTGCGCATGGGCGGCAGCAGCGTGGTCTGCTGCCAGTCCATCCATTGCTCGCCCACCCAACGCGCCTTCCCCTCGAGCAGCAGCCTGCGCTGGCCGTACGTGCTGGCCAGATAGCGCACGATCACGTTCGACTCCCACAGGACGAAGCCGTCATCATCGATGGTCGGCACACGCCCGTTCGGGTTCAGGCGGAGGTAGTCGAGCTGTTTCGCGAAGCCGAAGCTGCCGCCTACGTTCACGCGCTCGAAGGGAAGGTTCAGCTCCTCGCAGGTCCAGAGCACCTTCATGACGTTGATCGAGTCCTTGCGGCCGAGAATCTTCAGCATGGCAGCATCTCCTCGGGTGGGGACGCGGTCCAATGCGCTGCGGTCAACACGCTGCTCAGAGAAGCGAGAGCTGCGTGCCCGGCGTCGGTGGCCGTCGGAAGGCTCCGGTCTCGAGTGGGGGGAGCCGCCGGTCGAGCCCGTGCTTCTTCGCCGCCGCGGCGAAGAGCGCCGCGATCTGCTCCGCGTACTCGCCCTGGCCGCGCTGGCGTCGGCCGAAGGTCGAGTCGCTGAGGCGCCCCGCGCGCGTGTCGCGGATGCGGGCGAGGACGCGCGCGCGGCGCTCGGGATAGTGCTCCTCGAGCCAGCGCTCGAAGAGCTCGTCGACCGGCTTCGGGAGGCGGAGGAGCACCCAGCCCGCGCTCTGCGCCCCCGCCCGCGCCGCGGCTTCGAGGATGCGCGGGATCTCGGCGTCGTTGAGGCCCGGAATGACGGGCCCGATCAGCACGCCGACCGGCACCCCGGCCCGCGCGAGGGCCCCAATCGCCTCGAGCCGCCGCTCGGGACGCGCGGCGCGCGGCTCCATGCGGCGCGCGAGCTCGGGGTCGAGTGTCGTGACCGAGAAGAGCACGTGCGCCGCTCCGTGCCGCGCAAGCTCCGCGAACAGGTCGGCGTCGCGCGCGACGAGCGCCGATTTGGTGATCGCCGAGACCGGGTTCAGGAATTCGACGAACACTTCCAGGCAGCGGCGCGTGATCCGAAGCCGACGCTCGACCGGCTGGTAGCAGTCTGTGTTTCCCGAAAGCGCCACCACCTGCGGCTCCCACTTCGGCGCGGCGAGCGTCTGGTGCAGCAGCTCGGGCGCATTGTCCTTCACCATGATGCGCCGCTCGAAGTCGAGGCCCGCGCTGAAGCCGAGGTACTCGTGCGTGGGGCGGGCGTAACAGTTGTGCGTCGCGAGACCCGCCGCGAAGAACGTCCCCGTCGACGTCTGGATGTCGACGACGTCGCGCACGGGGCCAGGCTCGATGACCCGGAC
>JBKPBB010000354.1:0-3761 GCA_046744245.1 Thermodesulfobacteriota bacterium | reverse complement strand
CGCGGGCGCAAGGGCTACCACAAGGAGGAGCTGGCCGCGGCGCGCAAGCTCCGCCTGCGCGAGGCGCGCATCGACGGGCGGCGCCTGGCGCTCGAGCGGGTGCCGCTCCTCGATCGCTACCGCGAGCACGACATCGACCTGGTGATCGCCACGCTGCCCCCGGAGCTGACGGGGCTCGACGAGGCCGTGGAGCGCGCGCTCCGCCTCGGGCGCGGCGCGCTCATCGCGCTCGCCGACGGCCGCGAGCGGTTCTACTCCGAGCGGCTCTTCTGTCCCGCCTGCGGCCTCGGCTTCGAGACCCTCGATCCGCGCCTCTTCTCGTTCAACAGCCGCCAGGGCGCCTGCCCCGCCTGCGACGGCGCGGGCGTGACCGTCGACCTCGACCCCGAGGCGATCCTCGACCCGTCGCGCGCGCTCGAGGGCGGCGCGCTGGTGCCCTTCGAGGTGCCGGAGCTGCGCGCCGGGAAGCGCCGCCTGCTGCGCGCGCTGGGCGCGGCCGGCGTGCTCCTCGACCGGCCGGTCGCGCGCCTCGGCGCGCGCCACCGCCGCCTGGTCCTGGAGGGATCCGCCGAGCTGCCGGGCGCGCTCGCCGTCCTGCGGCAAGCCCTCGCGGCCGAGGATGGACCGGCGCTCGACGAGTTCACCACGGAGCGCCCGTGCGCGGCCTGCGGCGGCCAGCGTCTCAACCCCCGCGCGCGCGCCGTCCGCCTCTCGGGCCGGACGATCGCCGAGCTCACCGCGCTCCCCGTGAGCGACGCGGAGCGGGCCATCGGCGCGCTCCGCTTCGAGGGCCGCGAGGCGGCGGTCGCCGAGGGGCCGCTCAAGGAGATCCTGCCGCGCCTCGGCTTCCTCGCCCAGGTCGGCCTCGCCTATCTGACCCTCGACCGGCGCGCCGACACGCTCTCGGGCGGCGAGGCGCAGCGCATCCGGCTCGCCGCACAGCTCGGCTCGAACCTGCGCGGCGTGTGCTACATCCTCGACGAGCCCACCATCGGGCTCCATCCGCGCGACAACGCCATGCTGCTCGACACGCTCGAGTGCCTGCGCGCGCGCGGCAACACGGTGCTGGTGGTCGAGCACGACGAGGCGACCATCCGTCGCGCAGACCTGGTCGTCGACCTGGGGCCCGGGGCGGGGGTGCACGGCGGGCGCCTGGTCGCCGTCGCCCCGCCCGA
This sequence comes from Thermodesulfobacteriota bacterium, assembly GCA_046744245.1. GTDB lineage: Bacteria > Desulfobacterota > Binatia > DP-6 > DP-6 > DP-6. The sequence goes on along the minus strand of JBKPBB010000354.1, from coordinate 2,586 downwards.
GCAGCTCGCCGCCCACCCCGCCTCGCTGACCGGCCGCTACCTGGACGCCCCGCGCCCCCGCCTCGGGCCGAGCCGCGCCCTGGATCGGCTCCCGCGCCTCACGGTGCGCGGCGCGCGCGAGCACAACCTGCGCGACATCGACGTCAGCCTGCCGCTCGGCGCGTGGACGTGCGTGACCGGCGTGTCCGGCTCGGGCAAGTCGACGCTGGTGCGCGACGTGCTCTACCAGGCGACGCGCCGCGCCCTCGGCCTCCACGGCGGGCGCGTGGGTGCGCACCGCGGGCTCGAGGGCGCCGAGCACCTGGCACGCGCGGTCGAGGTCGACCAGAGCCCGATCGGCCGGACGCCGCGCTCGACGCCCGCCTCCTACGTGGGCTTCTTCGATGACATCCGCCGGCTCTTCGCGCAGGTGCCCGAGGCGCGCCTGCGGGGCTGGAGCGCCGGCCGCTTCTCGTTCAACGTCCCGGGCGGCCGCTGCGAGGCCTGCGCGGGCCAGGGGCGGCTGCGCATTCAGATGAGCTTCCTCCCCGACGTCTACGTCGACTGCGACACCTGCGGGGGGCGGCGCTACACGGAGGAGACGCTCACCGTCCGCTACGCCGGGCGCACCATCGCCGACGTGCTCGCCATGACGGTCGAGGAGGCGGCGCAGTTCTTCGCGCCCCATCCGGGGGTCGCGCGCGCGCTCGGCGTGCTGGCCGACATCGGCCTCGGCTACCTGACCCTCGGGCAGCCGAGCAACACGCTCTCGGGCGGCGAGGCCCAGCGCATCAAGCTCGCCTACGAGCTCGCCAAGGAGTCCCGCGGTCAGACGCTCTACGTGCTCGACGAGCCGACCACCGGCCTCCACTTCGCCGACACCGATCGGCTGATCGCCGTGCTGCACCGGCTGGTCGACCTCGGCAACACCGTGGTCACCATCGAGCACAACCTCGACATCGTGAAGGAGGCCGACTGGATCGTCGACCTCGGGCCCGAGGGCGGCGCCGGCGGCGGCACGGTGGTCGCGTGCGGGTCGCCGGCCGCGATCGCCACGGCGGCGGGCTCGCACACGGGACGCTGGCTCCGAACGCTGCGCGCCTCCGCCGCCTGAGCGGCGCGCTCCTACAGCTCGACGGCCGCCTGCGCCGCGCCCGGCGCGGGAGCCGCGGCCGGACGCTCGGCGACCCGCGCCCGCAGCTCGGCCAGCTCCTCGCGCAGCCGCCGATTCTCCGCCTCGAGCGTCGCGATGCGCTTGTTCGCCGCGGCGACCGCGCTTCCCGTACCCTGCGCGGCCTTCTTGGTCTTGCGCCCCGCGGCGTGGCCCGCGCGCGCCGGCTTCGCCTTCACGCTCGTCTTCCCCTTGCCCTTCTTCGCCTTCGCCATTCCCATCTCCTCGCCCCGTCAGCGGAGCTTCACGTCGAACGCCTGCGGCCCCTTCTCGCCCCGGCGCGTCTGGAACACCACCTGGTCGCCCTCGCGCAGATCCTCGAACTGCGCGCTCGGCCCCAGGTGCGAGCGGTGGAAGAACACGTCCTCCGACCCCTCGTCCGGAGCAATGAAGCCGAACCCCTTGTCGCGCACGATACGCTTGATGGTGCCGGTCACCGCGCGGCGCTTGTACGCTCGCCGAGTCCTCTTGGCAAGCTGCGCGCGTCATTTCCTCGCGGTGATCGACCCTCGCAGGTCCACGCCGACTTCCTGAAGCTGCCAGAGGCGCCCGGGCCCGCCCCCTCGTGCACCGGGGGCGGGTAGCCCGGGGCAGCGCGGCCGTCAGCGGCCGAGCAGCGTCAGCAGCTTCGCGGGGTTGAACCCGATCAGCACCTCGTCGCCCACCTTGATGGTGGGCGTCGAGCGGCTACCGAGCGCGATCAGCTCCACGCGCGCCTCCATGTCCGTGGAGACGTCCTTGGCGACGAACGGGATGCCCCTCTGCGATAGAAACTCCATCGCTGTGTGGCAGGGGCGTCAGCCGGGCTGGTGGTAGACGATCACGGATGGGGACATGCGCGCCTCTGGCGTGCAGGGCGTACGCCAAGCGACGCGCTGGAGCAAGCGGAGCCGCCGCCCGCCGGCTGATCGTCCCCTAACGGGCGCCGGCGAGCACGGGCTCGGCGGCCGGCTCGAGGAGGACGCCTACGGCGCGCAGCCGCTCGGCGGCTCGGCCGAGCGGGACCGCGAGCGCGAGCGCGCCGCGCCCGTCGGGCCGGAACGTCGGACCCGCCTGCTCGCGGCCGTCGTCGAAGCCGAGGCGCACCTGGTACGTGCTGGCCGCCGGCAGCGGCGGCAGGCCCGAGGCGTAGAGGAGCACGGTGTCGTGCGCCGGGTCCCAGAGGAGGTGCCCGCGCACGTTGCGAAACGGTGCGACCGCGGCGAGACGGATCACCTCGAGCCCGGGCGCGCCGAGCAGCTCGGCGAGCGTTCCCCGCGCGTCCGCCGCCATGCGCAGGCGGTCGATCTCGCGTTGTCGCGCCCCGAGCTGGCGGGCGAGCCAGGCGGCGCGCGCCTCGGTCGCCTCGAGCTGGCGGCGCCGCTCGGCATCCGCCTCGGCCGTGGCGCGCACCGCCTGCGCCAGGTCCGACGCCTCGGCGCGCGCCGCCTCGAGCT
>JBKPBB010000477.1:0-3189 GCA_046744245.1 Thermodesulfobacteriota bacterium | reverse complement strand
GGATGGGGGTGACGTCCTTGATCAGGTTCACCGTGAATCCCGCCGCCTGGAGGCTGCGCAGCGCGGCCTCGCGCCCCGCTCCCGGTCCCTTCACGAAGACCTGCACCTGGCGCATGCCGAGCTCGGCCGCCTTGCGCGCCGCGGCCTCGGCCGCCACCTGGGCGGCGAAGGGCGTCCCCTTGCGCGAGCCCTTGAAGCCGACCGCCCCGGCGCTCGACCATGCCACCACGTTGCCCTGCGCGTCGCTGATGGTGATGATGGTGTTGTTGAAGGTGGAGTGGATGTGCACCACTCCCTCCGCCACCATGCGCTTGACCTTCTTGCGCCGCGCCGGGGCCGCCTCGGGCGCGGCCGCGGCCGGCTTCTCGGCGGCCGGCGCCGCCTCCTTCTGCTTCGCCATCCGGAAACTCCTATCCCTTCGAGGGCGGCGGCTTCTTGCCCGCGATGGCGCGCCGCGGCCCCTTGCGCGTGCGCGCGTTGGTGTGCGACCGCTGCCCCCGGACCGGCAGGTTCCGCCGGTGGCGGAGCCCGCGGTAGCAGCCGAGATCGACCAGGCGCTTGATGCTCGCCGCGACGTCGCGGCGGAGGTCGCCCTCGACCTTGTGGCCGGCGTCGATCGCGCGCCGAAGACGCGTCGTCTCCTCGTCGGTCAGGTCGTCGGTCTTGCGCCCGGGATCGACCTGCGCCTCGGCGCACAGCTTGAGCGCCGCGCTCCGGCCGATGCCGTGGATGTACGTGAGGGCGATCTCCATGCGCTTGTTGCGCGGCAGATCCACTCCGGCGAGACGTGCCATGCCCCTTACCCCTGCCGTTGCTTGTGGCGCGGGTTCGTGCACAGCACGCGCACCACGCCCGCGCGACGGATGACCTTGCAGTTCTTGCAAATCGTCTTGATCGATGCCCGCACCTTCATGTCCTACCTCGCGCGCCCCGTGATCCGGCCCCGCGACAGGTCGAGCGGCGAGATCTCGACCGTCACCTTGTCGCCCGGCGCGATGCGGAGATACCGCATGCGCAGCGCGCCGGAGACGTGGGCCAGCACCTGATGGCCGTTGTCGAGCAGCACGCGGACGAGCGCGTTCGGCATCAGCCGCGCGACGGTGCCGCTGACGGCGATCGCGTCGCCCTGCATATCGCGTCGGACCTTCAGAGTAAACTCAAAATATAGGGGCCGTTGCCGGTCACCGCAACGGAGTGCTCGAAGTGCGCCGACAGCCGCCCGTCGCGCGTCGCCGCCGTCCAGCCGTCCTGCTTGACGTAGACCTCGGGGCGCCCGGCGCACACCATCGGCTCGATGGCGAGCACGAGGCCCTCCTGCAGGCGCACGCCGCGCGCGCCGGTGCGGTAGTTCGGCACCTGCGGGTCCTCGTGCAGGCTGCGCCCGATGCCGTGGCCGACGAACTCGCGCACCAGCGAGTAGCCCGCCGCCTCGGCCGTGTCCTGGATGGCGCCCGAGATGTCGCCCACGTGGCCGCCGGCCCGGATCGCGGCGATGCCAGCCGCGAGCGCCGCCCGGGTGACCTCCATCAGCCGCTCCGCCTCGGGCGTGACGCGCCCGACGGGCACGGTCATGGCCGCGTCGCCGTAGTAGTCGCGATACGAGACGCCGAAGTCGAGCCCCACGATGTCCCCCTCGCGCAGCGTCCGCTTGCGCGACGGGACGCCGTGCACCACCTCGTCGTTGATCGAGATGCAGATCGAGGCGGGGAAGACGCGCCCGGCGACCGTGTAGCCCTTGAACGCCGGCCGCGCGCCGCGCCTGAGCGTCAGCTCCTCGGCGAGCGCGTCGAGCTCCGCGGTGGCGACGCCGGGCCGGACGTGCGCCCGCACCTCGGCCAGGATCTCGGCGACCATGACGTTCGCCCGCCGCATGTGCTCGATCTCGTCCTTCGACTTGAGCAGGATCATCACACGCTCGCCGCCACGCGCCGGAAGACGTCCTCGCGGCTGCCGCTGCCGTCGATCTCGCACAGGAGGCCGGCGGCACGGTAGTGCTCGAGCACGGGCGCGGTCTCGCGCGCGTAGACCTCCATGCGGTGGCGGACGGTCTCCTCGCGGTCGTCGGCGCGCTGCACGAGCCGCCCGCCGCAGCGGTCGCAGCGGTCGGGCTGCGCGGGCGGGTCGAAGCTCGAGTGGAACATGGCGCCGCACTGCTCGCACACGCGCCGCCCCGCCAGGCGCTTGAGCGCGTCCTCGCGGGGCAGGGCGATCAGGAGGACGCCGCCGAGCGGCTGGCCGCGGCGCGCGAGCAGCGCGTCGAGCGCCTTGGCCTGCGCCACCGTGCGCGGGAAGCCGTCGAGCAGAAAACCGCCCTTGCAGTCCGCGCCATCGAGGCGCTCGGCGACGATGCCGATCACGACCTCGTCGGGGACCAGCAGGCCCTGCTCCATGTAGCGCTTCGCCTCGAGCCCGAGCTTCGAGCCGCCGCGCACCGCCTCGCGCAGCACGTCGCCGGTCGAGATGTGGCAGGCGCCGAAGCGGCTCGCGAGCAGCTTCGCCTGCGTCCCCTTCCCTGCGCCTGGCGTTCCCATGATGAGCAGCCTCAGCACACGCCTCCTAGCGCCGCCCCCGGATGCGGCCGCCCTTCATGAAGCCCTCGTAGCTGCGCGTGATCATGTGCGTCTCCATCGCCGCCACCGTGTCGAGCGCCACGCCGACGACGATCAGGAGGGCCGTGCCGCCGAAGTAGAAGGGCACGTTGTAGCGGCTGATCAAGATGGTCGGCAGCACGCATACCGCGGCCACGTAGAGCGCGCCCGGCAGCGTGATGCGCGTCAGGATGCGGTCGATGTACTCCGCCGTCCTCTGGCCCGGCCGGATGCCCGGGATGTAGCCGCCGAACTTCTTCATGTTGTCGGCGACGTCGGCCGGGTTGAAGGTGACGGCGGTGTAGAAGTAGCAGAAGAAGATGATGAGCCCGACGTAGACGAGCATGTAGAGCCAGCTCCCGGGCGCCAGGTGATCCTGCACCCAGCGCGCGAGAGGATGGTCGATGAAGCCGGTCACCGTGCTCGGAAAGAGGAGGATCGAGGAGGCGAAGATGGGCGGGATCACGCCCGAGGTGTTGATCTTGAGCGGCAGGTGCGAGCTCTGCCCGCTGTACATCCGCCGGCCCACCATGCGTTTGGCATATGCCACCTGGATGCGGCGCTGCGCGCGTTCCATGTAGATGATGGCCGCCACCACCAC
>JBKPBB010000034.1:0-3159 GCA_046744245.1 Thermodesulfobacteriota bacterium | reverse complement strand
GTGCCCGCTGCCGCCGGCATGCGCGCGTGGCCGGCGGAGACCTCGGTCATGGTCGTCTCCACGGGCCGCGCGCGGAGCCTCGTCGAGGCAACCATCCGGACCGGCGTGACACATCAGGTGCGCGTGCACCTGGCCGCGCGCGGCCACCCGGTGCTGGGCGACGTCCTCTATGGAGGGGCACCGGCGGGCCTCCCGCGCGGCCGCCACGCGCTCCACGCCGCGGGCCTGACGCTCCCGCACCCCACCGACGGCCGCCCGCTCAGCCTGAGCGCACTCTTGCCGGCGGATCTGGCGGCGCTCGGCGGCTAGGAGCCTACCGCGAGACGGCGAGTGCGCGCTACGCGGCGGCCTTGCCGCCGCCCTTGCCGCCGCGCGGCTCCTTCGCGCTGGAGCACGCGCTGCACAGGTTGTTCAGGTTGTTCGGGTCCTCCACCAGCCCGTCGTCCACGTTGTGGCACACCTTCTTGCACGACGCGCAGATGAAATAGATGCCCTCGATCGTCTTGTTGATGCGCTCGCGGTTCAGGATGCGGCCGCGCAGCTTCTCGATGCGGATGCCGAGCAGCTCCTCGTACTGGCGCTTGATCTTGCGGCGCCCGGCCTCGTCCTTGGGGAGATCCTCCTGCCCGTCCTCGGCGTGGTTCTCGTCGCCGTCGAAGATGGAGAACGCCTTGGACTTGCCGCTACCGCTCTTGTCGCTCTTTCGCGCGCGCGCCATGGCCGGATTGTGCCTCCCTAGCGGGCCTAGCGGGCCTCAGCGGGTCCGCTCGCTGTAGCCGCAGTTCTTGTCGCACACCCAGTAGAAACCCCGCGGGCCGAAGCCGGCGAGCTGCACGACGCGGCTCTCGGCCCCGCAGGACGGACACAGGCGCTTTCGCGCCGCGTCGCCGCCCTTCTCGGCCGTCTTGGCCTTCTTGCCCTCTGCCATGCGTGCGGCGGTAAAAAAATGCCCGGTTGAGGAGAACTGGAGGCCCCCCGCCGGACAGCTTCTCCGTATACGGGCGCCGTGCGCTGCTGTCAATGCCCCGGACATCTTGAACTGTCACCGACAGGGCGCGCCTCCCAGTCGGTACTGTCCGGACTAGGACAGTACCCTCCCAGTCGCTCATCAGGATCCGCCCGGCACGCTCACCGCCGCGCGACGGCGTAGAGCATGACCGGCGCGTCGAAGCCTTTCAGGATGCGGCGCCCGGCGGGCTCGAAGCGAAAGCGCCCCGCGCCGGCGTCCGCCGCCACCTCCGCGGTCACCAGGATCTCGCGCGGCACGGCAAGCTCCCCGATTCGCGACGCGAGGTTCACGGCCGGCCCATAGTAGTCGCCGCCCCGGGCGAGCAGCCGCCCCTCGGCCAGCCCGCCGCGCGGCGCGACCGCGGGATCGTCGGCGAAGCGCTCGAGGAGCGTCAGCGCGATGTCACAGGCGGCGCCCGCGCCGACCGCGACGAACATCACGGCGTCGCCGACCAGCTTCACGAGCCGCCCGTCGCGCGCGGCGACGGCGTCGCTCGCGAGGGCCTCGAACCGCTCGACGAGCGCGCCGAGCGCCCGTGCGTCGAGCTGCTGCGAGAGCCGGGTGTAGCCGACCAGGTCGACGAAGCCGACCGTCAGCCGGACCGTGTCCTGCATCGCACGCTCCGGCCGGGCGCTCCGAAGCCGGCGGATGGCGACCTCCATCTGCGCGCGGAACATCGCCCGGACGGCGTTTGGGATCGTGTCGAGCGTATTGACCGCGCGCAGGTTCGCCTGGGCGAGCGCGAGCTCCCCCGCGCCGCGCGCGACGATCGGCGCCTCGATGTTGGCGAGGAAGAGCGCGACGGCCGCCTCGGAGACGCGGGCGAGCGCCGCGCCGACGACGCGGAAGAAGTGCATCATCGGCGCTTCGCCGAAGAGCGCCGCGCCGACGGCGAAGCTCGTGAAGGTCGCCGCCGTCTCGGCGTCGAAGACCCGCTCGTTGGGGGCGACGGGCGGGAAGCCGGCCGCGAGGTTGATGCGCTCGGCATGCTCGGGCGTCGTGCCCGCACGTGCCGCCACCTCGGCGAGGGTGAGCCGCTCGCCGGCGCGGAGCGCGAGGTCGCCGGCGAGGCCGGCGAGTGAGCCCCAGCGGAGCTCCGCCTCGCGCATGTCGGCGAGCGTCGCACCTTGTGCCGCGAGCCACTGGAGCAGCTCGAGCCGGGCGGGCGCCTCCGGCGCCGCGGGATCGTAGAGGCCGGCGGACTGGAACTCGGCAGCCGTCATTGGGCGTCCGGGCGATGAGAGCACGAGGTGCGCGGGCTGCCAAGCGAGGACGTACCCTACCCAGATGTCGTGCGCGTGTTGCGTGTATCGTCATGCCGGTCGAATCGTCACCCGCCTACCGCGACCCCTGCTCGGGACGGCACCCGGTGGAACCTTGAGGGGGTCGGGGGGCGCGTGCTAGCGTCCCTCCTCCTCTCGCATGCGCGTTCACCTGCACCCGCAGCATCGCACGGTCGAGATCGCGGGGCGGCGGCGGGTCGCGCAGCTGCTCGCGGAGCTCGGCATCCTCCCCGGCACGGCCATGGTGATCCGCGGCGACCTCCTGCTCACCGACGCCGAGGTGGTGGAGGACGCCGAGGAGGTGGAGATCCGCGCCGTCATCTCCGGGGGTGGGGCGTGAAGTGCACGCGCTGCCGGGCGAAGGCCGAGGTCCAGCTCCGAGCGCACAACTCGGCTTTCTGCCGGCCGTGCTATCTCTTCTACTTCCGGCGCCAGGTCGAGCGCGCGATCGCGGGCGAGCGCATGTTCACGCCCGCGGAGCGCCTCCTGGTCGCGGTCTCGGGCGGGAAGGACAGCCTCGCCCTGTGGGACGTGCTCGCCGGTCTCGGCTACGACGCCACCGGGCTCTACCTCGGGCTCGGCATCGGGACGTACTCGGAGCTCTCGCACGCCAAGGTCGTCCAGTTCGCCGAGCAGCGCCACCTCCCGCTGCGCGTCGTCGCGCTCGAGGACGAGGCGGCGGGCCTCGCCGTTCCCGCCGTCGCGGCGCTGACGCGCCGCCCGCCCTGCTCCGCCTGCGGGACCATGAAGCGCCACTACTTCGACGCCGCCGCGCTCGAGGGCGGCTTCGACGTGCTGGTGACGGGCCACAACCTGGACGACGAGGCGGCGCGGCTCATGGGCAACGTGCTGCGCTGGCAGAAGGAC
>JBKPBB010000218.1:0-3629 GCA_046744245.1 Thermodesulfobacteriota bacterium | reverse complement strand
CGCGCGCGGCGGCGAGATCGCGCTCGGCTGGAAGCCGGTCGAGATCGTGGTCGAGGGCGGCGTCGTGCGCGGCGCGGTGGCCGTCGACCGGACGAACCTGGTGCGCGAGGTGGGCGCGCCGGCCGTGATCACGACCTACCCCGTATGGGAGAACTTCGACCTGCTCGACGAGCGGCTGTTTCCCGCCGACTTCGTCGCCGCCGCCCACGAGCTCCGCCGGCACCGCGCCGACCTGGTCGGCTGGCAGGCCGGGCTCCGTCGGCTGCCGACCATCCGCGCGACCGGCCGCCCCGAGCACCACGCCGGGTGGAACCGGCTCCTCTGGGGACCCGAGCGTGTCTACCGCGGCGGCTGGCAGATCACGTCGATGACGAGCCGGCGCGCCGCGCCGCCCGGAAAACACCTGCTCTCGTTGGTGATGGCGCGCTTCTTCCGCGGCGGCTCGACCGCGGGGCAGCCGTGGAGCGCGGCGCGCGCCGAGCTCGATCAGGCGATCGAGTACCTCCGGCGTTTCTACGCGGACCTCGACGACTGCCTCGAGTGGAGCGCCTACCAGTACGTCGCCGCGCCCCAGACGACGAGCTGGGCGTGGGCGCCGGTGCGGCGCCACGCGCTCACGGTGCCGACGATCCGCGGGCTCTTCCTCGCCGGTTCGACCCTCGAGGCGCCGGCTGCGATCGTGGATCTCGCGGCGTACGCGGGTCTCGAGGCCGCACGCCGTGTGCTGGCCGGCGGCTGACGCGCTCCGCTACCGGCCGGGCTCGAGCTCGAGCCCGCGCGCAAGGGCCCGATTGAGGTCCACCGTCTTCGCGGGGCCGAGCGTGCCAACGAAATGCGTGAGCTTCGTCTTGAACATCAAGGCGAGAAAGTCGCAGCGGACCGCGGAAGTGAAAGCGGGGCTGATCGCCGCGCTCGGGCACGCGCTCCCTGGTGCGGTAGATCTCGCCGCGCTTCACGGACCCGCCTGCGCAGCGATCAGGGCGCTCGCCTGACGTGCCAGCCGCTTCTTGTGCTTTCGCAGGATGTCCCGGTCCCGTGCCTCGATCTCTTCACGGTGACGCCGCTCCGCAAACTGGCGGATGGCTGCCCGCACCAGGGCCGAACGACTGCGACGCCGGCGCGACGCCCGGGCCAGCTCGTCGAGCAACGCAAGGGTCTTCATCATGGTAATCGCAATAGTCCGCATATTGTCGCTCTTGCTATTATGGTGTCACTGCTGGTGACCTCGAGCTGCGCCGACGCGCAGACGAAGGGCTACGAGAACAGCGTCAGCTGCCGCCGCGCGCCCGTGAGCCCGTCGAAGTCGGGTCCGCCGAGGAAGCGCAGCACCGCGTCGGCGATCGGCCGCAGCTGCTGCGTCACGTAGTGGTCGTAGTCGGGCGGGGCGGTCGTCTCGCCCACCGCCTCGGGCCCGGAGCGCGTCACCACGTAGGTGACGATCCGGCCCGTCGCCCCGGCCTGCTTGCGCGCCGCCTTCACGTGCGGCGGCGTCGTCTTGGTGTACTCGGCGAGCGGCTTGCGGATCGCCTTCCGGTAGGCCAGCTCGCCGTCGAAGCGTCCGGCGCGCAGGTCGGCCACGAAGCCGCGGATGAAGTCGGCGACCGGCCGGTCGTGGAAGACCAGGTCGAGCAGCACGCGCTGGAAGCGGCGCGCGACGCCGCTCCAGTCACGCCGCACGGCCTCGAGGCCGACGAACTCGATCTCCTCGCCCGACGCCGTGACCACCAGCCCCGCGTAGCGCTTCTTGCTCCCCATCGCCCCGCCGCGCACCTCGGGCATGAAGAAGCGCGCGTAGACCTTCTCGAACTCGAGCTCGAGGTGGCTCGTGCAGCCGAACTCGCGTGCGACGGCGTCGCCGACGGCGCCGCCGATCGCCGCGCGCAGCTCCTCGCCGCGCGCCGCGGCCCGCGCCGGGTCGGGCTCGCCGAGGTCGACGAAGAGCGAGTCGGTGTCGCCGTAGATGACGCGGTGGCCCAGGTCCGCGACCGCCGCGGCCGCGAGCCGGATCACGTGCTGGCCGGCGGTGGTGATCGCGTTCGCCACCGCGGGCGAGAAGAGACGCGAGGCGGGCGAGCCGAGCACGCCGAAGAGGGAGTTCATCAGGATCTTGGTCGCCTGCGCCGCGATCGCGTTGCCCGCCGCCCGGGCGCGCGCGCGCTCCTTGCCGAGGCGCGCCACCAGCTCGGGGAGGATGCCCGGCTCGTCGCGCCGGAAGGCGGCGCCGCCGGGCGTGCGGATCACCGGCTCCGCACCGGGGGAGGGCACGTAGGTGAGCGGGTCGATGTTGAAGGTGCGGATGATGCTCGGGTAGAGGCTCTTGAAGTCGAAGACGAGGATGTTGCGGTAGAGCCCGGGGCGCGAGTCGAGCACGAGGCCGCCCACGATGCCCGCCCCGGCGCCCTCCGCCGCGCGCACCGAGGGCGCGACGCGCCCGCGCGCGCGCAGCGCCCGCAGGTAGAGCGAGTCGACGGACGCGATCGCCGCGCCGACGCGGTCGAGCTGCATCCCGGTCGAGAGGCTCCGCTCGACCGCCAGCTCGACCAGCCGCGTGCGCTCCAGGATCTCGAGCACGAGGCGCGCGTCCTGGAGGTTGTAGGCGGCGAGGCGGGCGGGGTCGTCGCGGTACGCGGCCTCGATCTCCGCTCCGCGGTGCTCGGAGGTGAAGAGCTTCCGCTTGCCGATCAGCAGCTTTGCAGCGGTATCGAGGCGGTAGTCCTCGAGCCGGATGAAGGCGCTGCGCAGGAGCGCGAGCCCGTCCAGCACCACGCGCCCGCACAGCACGGCGCGCGACTCGCGCGTGAAGCTCTGGTCGCGCCGGATCTCGAGCTCGTCGTCGGTGCGGCCGAGGGCGCAGCGGAGCCCGGCGCGGCGGCAGGCGCGCTGCAGGACGGCCAGGTCGAAGTCGCACACGTTCCAGCCGGTCAGCACGTCGGGGTCGACGCTCCGCACGTGGGCGAGGAAGCGCTCGAGGAGCGCCCGCTCGTCGGGCACCGCCTCGGCGCCTGCGACCTCACGTCGGGCGATCATCAGGACGCGCTCGCCGCCCGCGCCCGCCATGGCGAGCGAGTAGAGCCGCTGGCCGTCGAGGCTCGTCTCGATGTCGAGCGAGAGCACGCGGAGGCGCGGCGCGAGCTCGGCCGGCGCGAGCGTGGGGTTCCGGTAGACGCGCCCCACGCCCGGGCGCCGCTCGAAGTCGCCCTCGACCGCGAAGGCGCCACGGATACCACGGTCGATCAGGTAGCGGTACGCGAAGCGGAGGTCGGCCTCGAGGCAGTCGACGCCCGCCTCGCCGAGGCGGTTGCGCACGCCCGGCACGTCGCCCGGGAGCCCCACCTCGACGCGCACGACGGGCTCGCCGCCGAGCGCGCGGAGCTCGCTCGGCACGACGCGCGCGCCGGGGGCGAGCCGGCGCACCGCCGCCTCGTCCGCGGCGCGCACAAAAAAGTACGGCGCGAGCCGTTCGTCGATGATCAGCGCCGGCTCGCCGCTCTCGAGCACCGAGTGGAGGTGCACCTCCGGAGTGCCGGCGGCGATCCGGTAGGTGGGCGTCAAGATGAAGCCACGCTCGGGCACGTCGTCTTCATCTTGCCCGTGCGGCGGGGCGCGTACTAGAGGGCCCCGCTCATGCC
>JBKPBB010000343.1:0-10505 GCA_046744245.1 Thermodesulfobacteriota bacterium | reverse complement strand
GCCGCAGCCCCGCGGTCGGGTCCTCGACGGGAAGCGCGAGGTCGACATACCACAAATGGTACTCGAGAGCGCGCGTTGACTCCGCGCGGGGCGGGCCTCTACGATGTCGGAAATGCTGATCTACCTCGACGGCGAGCTCGTCCCGCGCGAGGCCGCCAAGGTCTCGGTCTTCGACCACGGGCTCCTCTACGGCGACGGCGTCTTCGAGGGCATCCGCGTCTACAACCGTCGCATCTTCCGTCTCGACGCCCATCTCGACCGTCTCTACGACTCCGCACGGGCGCTGGCGCTCGCGATCCCGCTCGCGCGCGCCGAGCTGGCCGAGGCGGTGCGGACCACGGTGCGCGCCAACCGGCGCGAGGACGGCTACATCCGGCTGATCGTCACGCGCGGCGTCGGCGACCTCGGCGTCGATCCGCGGAGCTGCCCGCGCCCGAGCGTCGTCGTCATCGTGACCGACATCCGTCTCTACCCCACCGAGCTCTACCAGAAGGGGCTCAAGGTGATCACCTCGGCGACGCGCCAGGTCTCCCACGAGGCGGTCGACCCGCGCGTCAAGTCGCTCAACTATCTGAAGAACGTGCTCGCCAAGATCGACGCGGCGCAGGCCGGCGCGCACGAGGCGATCATGCTCAACGCGGAGGGCTTCGTCGCCGAGTGCACGGGCGACAATCTCTACGTCGTCCGCGGCGGTACGATCCTCACGCCGGCGCCCCAGGACGGCGCGCTCGAGGGTATCACGCGCGGCGCGCTCCTCGAGCTCGCGGCCGAGGCCGGCATCGCGGCCCGCGAGGCGCGGCTCACGCGCTTCGACCTCTACACGGCCGAGGAGTGCTTCCTCTCCGGCACCGGCGCCGAGGTGATCGCCGTCACCCAGGTCGACGGCCGGCCGATCGGCGGCGGCGACCCGGGCCCGGTCACGCGGCGGCTCCAGCAGGCGTTCCAGGCGATGGCCCGCAACGAGGGCGAGCCGCTCTGGTGATGAACGGCCCGCACGACATGGGCGGGATGGACGGCTTCGGCCCGGTCGAGGTCGAGGCGGGCGAGCCGGTGTTCCATCACGCCTGGGAGCGCCGGGTCTTCGGCCTGGTCGCGGCGAGCGCCGCGCGGCGGCGCATCGGCACGACCGATGCGTTCCGCTTCGCCATCGAGCGCATGGAGCCGTCGCACTACCTCCGGGCGTCGTACTACGAGCGCTGGCTCACGGCGATGGCGACGTTGCTCGTCGAGCACGGAGTGCTGACGCGCGACGAGCTCGTTGGACGAGCCGGCGGCAGCTTCCCGCTCTCGCGCCCGGCCCCCCTCCTGCGCATCCCCGAGCCGCCGCCCGCGGCGACGCCGCGCTTCGCGGTCGGCAGCGCCGTGCGGGTGCGGAACGAGCATCCCCGCGGGCATACCCGCTGCCCGCGCTACGTCCGCGGCAGGCGCGGCATGGTCGTACGCGTCGACGGCGTCTTCCCGCTGCCCGACGTCGCGGCCCACGACGACCGCCCGTGCGCCGAGCCGGCGTACGGCGTCCGTTTCCCGGCGGCCGAGCTCTGGGGCGATGCGGCGGCGGCGAACGAGACCATCCACGTCGATCTCTGGGAGAGCTACCTCGAGCCTGCATGAGCGCGCCGGAGGACGACCGCGACCATCATCACCCCGCGCCCATGAGCGACGTCGAGGTGCGGGCGCGGGCGCTCGAGGAGCTGCTGCGCGAGAAGGGGCTCGTCGACGAGGGCTTCATCGATGCCGTCGTCAGCGCCTACGCGAACGACATCGGTCCGATGAACGGTGCGCGCGTCGTCGCCCGCGCCTGGGTCGACGCCGAGTACAAGAAGCGCCTGCTCGCCGACGCGACGGCCGCGATCGCCGAGCTCGGCTACGGCGGACCGCAGGGCGAGCACATGGTCGTCGTCGAGAACACGCCGACGGTCCACAACGTCGTCGTGTGCACCCTCTGCTCGTGCTACCCGTGGCCGGTCCTCGGCCTGCCGCCGCGCTGGTACAAGAGCGCCGCCTACCGGTCGCGGATGGTGCGCGAGCCGCGCGTCCTGCTGCGCGAGATGGGCCTCGACCTGCCCGGGAGCGTCGAGATCCGCGTCTGGGACTCGAGCGCGGAGATCCGCTATCTGGTCCTCCCCGAGCGGCCGGCCGGGACGGAGGGGCTCGACGCGGAGGCGCTCGCGTCGCGCGTCACGCGCGATGCGATGATCGGGACGGCGCGCCCATGACGATCGAGCGAGGTGCCGCCGCCGAGGTCGCGCAGATGGCGGGTCCGGCGGCCCTTCCGCGCCGCAACGGCGAGCTCGTCTTCGAAGCGCCGTGGCAGGGACGAGCGTTCGGCATGGCGCTCGGCGTCGTCCAGCGCCTTGGGATCCCGTGGCGAGAGTTCCAGCAGCGCCTGATCGCCGAGATCGGAGCCCGCCCCGGCGCGCCGTACTACGATTGCTGGCTCGCCGCGCTCGAGCGGCTCGTGGTCGAGCGCGGCGTCACGTCGCTCGCCGAGGTCGCCGCCGCGCAACGCAGGGTGCGGCACGAATCGTCCTAGCTGCGACGTCGGCCCACACCGCCATGGTAGCCGTATGCCCTCGTAACCGCTCGGCTCACCATCGCCGCGTCTCTCCCACGGCGAGCACCCACGCCCGGTCGGGGCCGAGGTGCGCGGCCTCCGCGGCGGCGCGGAAGCGGCGCGGCGGCTCGTCGGGCGGCTCGTCGGTCAGGTCGAACGTCCCCCAGTGCATGGCGACCGTGTGCCGCGCCCCGAGGTCGAGCGCGGCGCGCACCGCCTCCTCGGGATCGAGGTGCACGAAGCGCATGATCTCGGCCGGCTCGTAGGCGCCGATCGGGAGCGCGGCGACGTCGATCTGCCCGAACCGCTCGCGGAGCGCACGGAAGCCGTCGAAGTAGCCGGTGTCGCCGGCGTGGTAGAAGCGGCGCGTCGGCCCCTCGACGACCCATCCCGCCCACAGGCGCCGTCCGTTCCCGACGATGGAGCGTCCCGAGAAGTGCTGCGCGGGTACGCAGTGCACCCGCACGGCGCCCATCTGCACGCTCTCTCCCCAGTCGAGCTCGACCACCTCGCCGCCGGCGGCGCGGACGAGGTCGCCCATCTCGAGGCCGGCGACAAAACGCGTACCATGTCTGGCCAGCGCCTCGATGGACGCCAGATCGGTGTGGTCGTAGTGGTCGTGCGACAGCGTCACGAAGTCGATCGGCGGCAGCGCGTCGAGCGGGACACCCGGCGGGACGAGCCGCTTCGGCCCGGCGAACGACACCGGGCTCGCGCGCTCGGAGAAGATCGGGTCGGTCAAGAACGTGACGCCGTCCATGCGGACGAGCAACGTCGAGTGGCCGATCCACGTGAGGCTCGGGTTCTCGAGCATGGCGGCGCGATCGTAGGGCACCCGCGGCGCGGCGCCGTCCCGCCCGACGAGTGACGTCCACGTCTTGCGCGCGAAGAAGGGGAGGGTGACGTCGGGGCCCGGCCATGGTCGAGAGCCGGCCGGGTTCGTGAAGACGTCGCCGTCGCGCGGGGCGCCGGCGTGGGCCGCGAGGCTGCTGCAAGCCATCACGAGGGCGCCGAGGAACGCGAGCGGGCGCACGCGGTCGACATTGTGCCGATCGGCGGAGGAGAGGCAATCGGGGCGGTGCCGGAGCGCGCCCGGGTTTCGGGTCGCCGGATGTCGTGACATGGTATGAGCCGGCGTGGGTAAGGAGTCCCACATGCGAGTCGAGCTCTACTATTGGCCGACGATCCAGGGGCGCGGCGAGTTCGTGCGCCTCCTGCTCGAGGAGGCGGGCGCCGACTACGTCGACGTCGCGCGAGCGAAGGGCGGAATGGCGGCGATGATGCGATTCCTCGAGGGCGAGGAGCCGGGCGCGCTGCCGTTCGCGGCGCCGTTCGTCAAGGTGGGCGACGCGGTCGTGTCGCAGACGGCGAACATCCTCGCCTACCTCGCGCCCAGGCTCGGGCTCGTGCCCGCCGACGAGACGCGCCGCGCCGAGGCGAGCCAGATCCAGCTGACGATCGCCGACTTCCTCGGCGAGATCCACGACACCCACCATCCGATCGCCGGGAGCCTGTACTACGAGGACCAGAAGCGGGAGGCGAAGCGGCGCGCAGAGAACTTCGTGAAGGAGCGGCTGCCGAAATACCTCGGATGGCTCGAGGACGTGCTCGCGCGCAACGAGAAGAGCGAGGGACGGTGGCTGGTCGGGCGCGACCTCACGTACGTCGACCTGTCCGCGTTCCAGGTGATCGAGGGGCTGCGCTACGCGTTCCCGAACGCGATGGCGCGGCTCGAGCGGAGGATCCCGCGCCTGGTCGCCCTGCGCGATCGGGTGGCGGAACGGCCACGGATGGCGGCGTACCTCCAGTCGGAGCGGCGGCTGCCGTTCAACCAGGAGGGGATCTTCCGGCACTATCCCGAGCTGGACGCGCCGGCGCGGCGTCGGGCGGCGCCAGGCGGTCGGGGGCGGAAGGCGAAGCGCTAGCCGCGTGCTCGGCGCCTACACCTGAACCTCGACATCGGATCCCTGTATGCGCACCGGGTACGGCTGTACGCCGCGCGGCGCCGGCGGACCCAGCACGGCGCCGGTCTTGATGTTGTAGACCGCTCCGTGCCAGGGGCAGACTACCTCCTCGCCCGACACCTCGCCCTCGCACAGCGGACCGCCGCGGTGCGTGCAGGTGTCGTCGATGGCATAGAAGCTCCCCTCCAGGTTGAAGAGGGCGATCTTCTTCCCGGCCACCTCGACGCACTTCGCCTCGCCCGGAGCGAGGTCGGCGGTGCTCGCGACCTTCATGAATTGCGCCATGGGAGCCTCCTACCTCGCTCCGAGCTGGATCACCACCCGCCCGCCACGCTCTGACCCCGTGGACACGGTGCGCGCGCCGGGCCAGGATTCGCGTCGCCCGTGACGGACACCGACCACCTCGCGCCGAACGCGTCCGAAGCGGCGGCCGCGACGGAGCGGCTCGCGGCCTGGGTCATCGGCGCGCTGACCGCGATCGTCATCGGGGGCGTCGCCATCGTCATCTACGTGCCGCGCGGAGCGAACGCTGGCGGGTCTTCCTGGCTTCCCGAGATCAACGCCTCGCTGAACGGCACGGCGGCCGTCCTCCTCGGCACCGGCTACGTCTTCATCCGGCGCCGCCGCATTGCCGCCCACCGGACGTGCATGATCGCGGCCTTCGCCGCCTCATCCCTCTTCCTCATCACCTACCTGATCCACCACGCCCGAGTCGGCTCGGTCCCATTCCGCGGCGCGGCGTGGCTGCGTCCGGTCTACTTCGGGCTCCTGATCCCACACATCGTCCTGGCGGCGTGCGTCGTGCCGCTCGCTCTCACGACCATCCACCGCGCGTGGCGCGGCCGCTTCGACCGCCACCGGCGGCTGGCTCGCGTGACGCTGCCCATCTGGCTCTACGTCTCGATCAGCGGCGTCCTGGTGTACGTGCTCCTCTACCACACCGGTCGCTGAGCCCCCGATTGCCGTCCCGTAGCAGCCGCGGAGGGAAGCTCAGCCCGAGCCGTTCTCCTCACCCCGTTGGACGATGACCGCAACGCCCTTCTCGAGGAGCCAGGCGAAGAGCGCGTTCACCGCCGCGAAGCTGGCAGCGCTCACGGTCGGGGAGACGGTCACCTCGAGCCGCGCCCCTGGCCCCGCCCGTAGCGCGGCCTGTGCGATCGTCTCCGCGTCATAAGGCGTGAGCCAGCTCGTCTGCTCGAGCGTGCCCCCGCGGCCGTTGGCCGGGATGATGCGGATGCGGACCAACGAGGGCAGGTGATGGACTTCCGGAGCCACGACTCGCCTGGGTCAGGAGAACGCAAGGGCCGTGCCAGTCGGCGCTCGGGGTCCGGGGATCAGCCCGTGTGCGGCTGCCCGCTGCAGAAAGCTCCGCAGGCGTGGCAGTGCCCCGTCGCTGACGTCTTCCTGAGCACGCATCTGATCACGCCGCGGGCAGGTGTGGGCCGGGGCAGCCGCTCCCTGCTCAGCCGCCCGCGGATCATCGCCGCTCTTCGACCGACGCGCCCCGCGTGGCGTCGAGGCTCCACGGTCCCGGGCCCCGGGCCGCGATGAGCAGGAAGACGAAGGCGTAGAGCGCCGCCAGCTCGCCCTGGTTCGCGATCGGCACGAGCCCGCGGCGTTGGTGCATCATGAAGTACGCCACCTCATCTCGCCGCTGCAGATGAACGCCGCCCAGCGCGTGAGCAACCCGAGCGCGACGAGCAGCCCACCGACCAGCTCGATCACGCCGGCCACCCACGGGAGCGAGAAGAGGGGCGCCGTGCCACCGGGGTGGCCACCGAAGCCTCCGAAGAGCCCCAGGACCTTCTGCATCCCGTGGGAGGTGAAGAGGAAGCCCGTCACCACGCGGGTGATGGCGTAGACCTGGCTCTCGTGCCGCGCGCTGATCGGCTGCATCGCGGTCCTCCTTCTCAACGGCGCAGGCGCTCCTGCCGCACCTGCCGCACGCGCGCGAACTCTCGGTCCTTGTGGACGAGGACCGCCTCTCGCACCGCCGCGGTGGCGGCGATCCAGGCGTCGGCGACGGACAGCCCGCCGCCTGCCTTCATGCGGGCCGCTTCCTCCAGAATCGCCGGCTCACAGGACACCCATTCGACGCCAGCGGCGTCGAGCAGCCTGACGGCCGACTCGGCCTGCTCCTGCCCCTCGTCGATCGCAATTCTGCAGAGCAGCTCCATCCGCGTCATGAAGGAGAGCAGAACCGTGGCGCGACCCGAACGGGCCGAGCGGAGCAACCTCTCTACCCGATCCGCGCCGGCCTCGTCGCTGCGCATCGCGAGCACCGCCGAGGTGTCGAGGACGAGTCGCGACGCCTCAGCCATCTCGCCTTCTGTCCCTCCGCCTGTCCTCGAGAAGCCTGCGTACCGCGCCCCGCTTGCCCGACCCGCGAAGGGCGGTGATGGGATCGTCGGGAATCGGGATGACGCGCACGGCGCTTCCCTCGACGATCCACTCCAGCGCGGTGTTCGCGGTGATGCGCAGCTTTCGGCGGATGGCAGCGGGAATGGAGACCTGCCCGCGGTTCGTCACTCTCGTGCGCATGGAAAACGGAATATCATGTGAAACCAAATACGACAAGGCACACTCGGCATGCATCATGCGAATCCAGATCTATCCGCTATCGCTTACCCGTGCGCTCGCTGGTCGCCGTGGCCCTCGCCCTTCTCGCCGCCATGACGAGACCTCCGCGCCGCCCCCTTCGCCGACTCCCGCGCAAGTGTTGACCGGGACGGCCCGAGCGTCGTACGCCTGGCGCCCATGCGGCTCAAGAAATCGCTCGCCAAGCTGATCGCCTGGGAGCGCGTCGCGCGCGTGGCGACGGCGAGCGCCACCGGCACGCCCCACCTCGTGCCCGTCTGCCACGTCCTCGCCGACGGGAAGCTCTACTTCGCCTCGGACGCCGGCGCGCGGAAGGTCCGGAACCTGAAGGCCAACCCGCGCGTCGCCGTCGCCGTCGACCTCTACTCCGACGACTGGTCCAACCTGAAGGGCGTGATGCTCCAGGGCACGACGCGCCTCATCGAGAAGGGGCCGCGCTTCCGCAAGATCCGCCGCCTCCTCTACGCGAAGTACCCGCAGTATCCCGACGAGGCGGCGCTCGAGGAGTCGGAGGTGGTGATCGTCGAGGTGACGCCGGCGCGCGTCTTCTCCTGGGGCGTGGAGTAGGTCCCCTGACCGAGCCGCTCGCGCGCTTCCGCCGCTGGTTCCGGGCCGCCGCGCGCGCCCGTATCCCGCTCGCCGAGGCGATGGCGCTCGCCACCGCCGGGCGTCGGGGCGCGCCCTCGGTCCGCTTCGTCCTCTTGAAGGCCGCCGACCGCCGCGGCTTCGTCTTCTTCACCGACGGCCGCAGCCGCAAGGGCCGCGAGCTCCGCGCGAGCGCGCGCGCAGCCGTCGCCTTCTACTGGAATCGCCTCGGGAGGCAGGTGCGCATCGAAGGGCGCGTCGAGGAGGTCTCGGCGGCGGAGGCCGACGCGTACTGGGCCACACGGCCGCGGGCGAGCCAGCTGGCCGCGCTCGCCTCGCAGCAGAGCGCCGCGCTCGCGAGCCGCCGCTCGCTCGTCGAGCGCTGGATTGAGCAGCGGCGGCGCCACCGCCGGCGGCCGGTGCCGCGGCCGCCGGCGTGGACGGGCTTCCGCATCGTCCCCGAGTCGGTCGAGTTCTGGACGCACCGGGAGCACCGCCTGCACGAGCGCGAGCTCTTCGTGCGAACGCGGGCGGGGTGGAGGCGGCAGCTCCTCCAGCCCTGAGGCGCTGTGGTGTGAGCGTGCGTCTTCGTGCTAGCGACGCCTTCGTGCCCGCCTTCCTCGTCCACGGCGTTCCCGACACGCACCGCCTGTGGGCGCCGCTTCGCGCCCGCCTCCGGCGCGCCGACGTCATCGCCCCGCCGCTGCCGGGCTTCGGATGCGCCCGCGCGGCGGGCTTCGACGCGACCAAGGAGGCGTACGTCGACTGGCTCGTGCGTGAGATCGAGCGCGCCGGCGCGCCCGTCGATCTCGTCGGCCACGACTGGGGCGCGATCCTGGTGCAGCGGGCCGTCTCGCTCCGGCCCGACCTGGTCCGCACCTGGGCCTGCGGCAGCGGGCCCATCGACGCCGGCTACGTCTGGCACGACCTCGCGCAGCAGTGGCAGACGCCGGGCGTGGGCGAGCAGGTCATGGAGGCGATCACGCCCGAGGCGATGGCGGAAGCGCTCGCGGCCGCGGGCGTTCCCGCCGAGGCGGCGCGCGAGACGGCGCGGCACGTCGACGCCGCGATGAAGGACTGCATCCTCCGTCTCTACCGCTCGGCGGTGCGGGTGGGCGCCGAGTGGCAGCCGGACCTCGAGCGGGTGACCCGGCCCGCGCTCATCCTCTGGGGGAGGAACGACCCGTACGTGACGCCGCGCTTCGGCGAGCGCCTCGCCGCCCGCGTCCGCGGCGAGCTGCTCATGCTCGAGTGCGGGCACTGGTGGCCGCTCGAGCGGCCGGCCGAGGTGGCGGCGGCGCTCGAGCGGTTCTGGGCGCGGCAGGGGACGTAGCCGCGGGCCGAGTCTACACCCGTAGACTCGACGCCCGCGCCGTCTCTACGCGGTCCGGCTCTCGGGCGGGACGCCCTCGCCCCCGGGCTCCAGCATCCCGAGCGCCCGGTCGATCGCCTCGTGCGGCCCGTAGAGCACCACCAGATCCTCCGCCTCGAGCCGCGTCGGCCCGTCGGGCGTCGGCATCGGCTGCTCGTTCCGCACCACGCTGAGCACCGTCGCCCCCGTTAGCCGCCGCAGGTCCAGCTCCGCCAGCGTCTTCCCCGCGGCGCGGCTCCCCTTCATCACCTGCGCCGTCTCGAGGATACCGCCCACGATGAGCTTCCGCGCCTGCGCGAGGAGGTCGGGCGTGGCGCCCACGCCGCGCAGCGCCTGGTAGTGATCCAGGCGGATCAGCGACTCCTGCACCCGCACGACGTGGCGCGGCACGCCCAGGTGGGACAGCAGGCGCACGAAGAGCTCGATCGAGGTCTCGAACTCCGACGGGATGGCCTCGTCGGCTCCGAGCCGCTCCAGCTCCCCGATCTCGCCCACGCGGCGCGCGCGCACCAGGATGCGCGCCGTCGGGTTCGTCTGCCGGAGCTGCGAGACGATCCGGCGCGTGGCCGCCGGGTCGCCCACCGCCACCACCGCCGCGCGCGCCCGCTCGGCCGCCATCTCCTCCAGCACCGCGCGGCGCGAGGCGTCGCCGAAGCGGACGGGCATCCCTTCGCGCCGCCCGGCCTCGACGGCGTCCGCCACCATGTCCACGGCGACGAATGGCACACCCGTCTCGCTGAGCACGCGGGCGACGGCCTGGCCGGTGACGCCGTAGCCGATCACCAGCACGTGGTCGCGCAGCTCGGGCGCGCCGCCCGCGCCGGGCTCGGCCGCGCCGACGAGCGCAAGGCGCCGCCCGAGACGCATGAGGGAGGGCGTCGCCGCCATGGTGACGATGGCCGCGCCGAGGAACGCCTGCTCGAGCCCCTCGGAGATCACCCCCGCCGCGCCGCCCTGGCGCGCGAGGACGAAGGAGAACTCGCCGATCTGCGCGAGGCCGAAGCCCGTGAGCACCGCGAGCCGCGCCGAGCGCCAGAAGAGCCCGACGATGGCGGTGATCAGCAAGCCCTTGAAGAGCACGGCGCCCACCATCCCGGCCAGCAGCGCGGGCTTGCCCGCGATCGCCGCGGGCTCGAAGAGCATGCCGATCGAGGTGAAGAAGATCGCGACGAACGCGTCGCGGAGCGGGAGCAGCTCCGCGAAGACCTGGTGCGCGTAGGGGCTCCCCGAGAGCGCCAGGCCCGCGAGGAAGGCGCCGATCGGGAGCGAGAGCCCCAGCTGTGCCGCGCCGAGCGCGGTGCCGAAGGCGACGACGAGCGCGGCCAGCGGGAAGAGCTCCGGCGTGCCCGCGCGCGCCACGAGCGCCAGCAGGCGCGGCAGCACGGCGCGCGCCAGGACGAGGACGGCCGTGAGCGCGGCCGCGCCCGCGAGC
>JBKPBB010000446.1:0-3654 GCA_046744245.1 Thermodesulfobacteriota bacterium | reverse complement strand
AGGAGTGGCGCCGGCGCGCGGGTTGGCGGCGCCGGGAAGGTTGGGGGCGCCTCGCGCGCCACGGGCGCCGCCGGGCCGCCGTCCGGGAGCGCAGCGGGAAGCCGCCGCTCGAGCCGCGGCACGCCGAGCGTCACGACCGCCAGCACGACGGTGGCCACGGCCGCGGCCCACCCGACTGGCCGTGCCGGCGACCAGCGCCGCAGCGGCACCGTTCCGATCTCGCGGTAGGCCCGCAGCACGGCGCCGGCGCTCACCCGGTGCCGGCGGGCGACGTACGCGACCAGCAAGGCGCGGTGCGCGATCATGTTCACGAGCCGCGGGACGCCGCGTGAGAGGCGATGCACGAGCCGGAGCGCGGAACGGGTGAAGAGGTCCGTCACCTTCCCGCCGCTCGCCACGCTCAGGCGGTGGCGGACGTAGGCCGCCGTCTCCTCGGCGGTGAGCGGCCCCAGGTGCCAGCGCAGCGTGATGCGCTGATTCAGCTGCGCGAGCGCGGGATCGAGAAGCAGCTCGGCCAGCTGCGGCTGTCCCACCAGGACGAGGCGCAGGAGCTTCTCGGTGTTGGTCTCGAGGTTCGAGAGGAGGCGGAGCTGCTCGAGGACCTCGATCGAGACCGCCTGCGCCTCGTCGATGACGACGACCGACAGGCGTCCCGCCTTGCGCTCGGCCAAGAGGTGCACGTTGAGCGCGTCGGTCAGGGCGGCCTGCGTGCCACTCGCGGCCGCCACCCCGAGCTCCCGGACGATGCGCTGGAGGAGCTCCTCGGCAGACAGCGCCGGATTGAAGACGTAGGCGATCGCGACCTCGGGCCCGAGCCCTTCGAAGAACGTCCGCAGGAGGGTCGTCTTGCCGGTGCCGATGTCGCCGGTGATGCAGACGAAGCCGCCCGGCTCGGTGAGCCCCAGACGGAGGTGTGCGAGCGCCTCGCGGTGCTTGGGGGAGAGGAAGAAGTAGCGCGGGTCGGGCGTCAGCCGAAACGGCGCGTCGACCAGCCCGAAGAACCGTTCATACACCGCTCCGCCTCCCCGCGCTCGTGTGGCATCGACCTATAGCACATCCCGCCACCCGACCGCGAGCGCGTCCCCGCCACGACGGGCCGCCCGGGCGCTCGCCAGACGCCTTCCGGGGGCCATCGGCGCTGGACACGCCACGCAGGCAGGACTAGCAGCGTAGCCGGGTGGATCGGACCTACCGCCGCGCGCTCGGAGGGACGATGAAGGACTACTCGATGATGGAGCCGGCGCTCGAGTTTCTCGCGGCGTACGGGCCGGATCTGCGGAGTGGGCTCACCAGTCACGCGCCGATGGCGGTCGAGGCGCTGGCCGCGCTCGGCCGCGCCGACGCGGTGATGCCGTGGCTCGAGGACTACCGCAAGGGGATGGAGCCGCGGCCCGTCGCGCACGGGCAGATCGGGCGCGACGACTGGCCCGCCGCGCTGGGAAGGACGGATCGCGTCGCCGACTGGGGCGCGTTCTTCGCGAACGCGCTCGCGGACGCGCCCTGGCGCGAGGTCCTCGCGCGCTGGATCGCACGCCTGGCACCCGGAATCTGCGCCTCGGCGACCCATGGCGTGATCCGCGTCGGGCACGCCGTACGGAGCCTCGGCGAAGCGGAGACCACGGCGCGTATCCGTGAGCTCGCCGACGGACTCGGCTACTGGGCCGCGGCCTACCAGACCCTTCCCACCGCTCGCGACACGCCGGGCGCGCTGCGAGCGCGCCAAGCGATCGCCAGGGTTCCCGTCGTGCCGCCCGCGCAGCGGAAGTTCAGCGGCACGATCGTCTCTTCGCTCGAGGCGCTCGACGACTTCCCCGACTTCGCCCACGTCATCGGGCTGCTCGACGTGACGCCCGAGCCGGCGCCCGTGCTCTCCGACATGAGCGAGACGTTCGCCCGCGTGTACCTCGCCAATGCGCACGATTTCCTGAGCGCGATCGTGTTCATTCACGGCGTCACCAGCACAGCCGCCTTGCGGTCGATACTACCGTATCTGCCGGACGCGACCGCCCGCGATGCGACGCGCTACGCCTGGCAGGCGGGATGCGCGCTCTACTCGGCGTTCGGGAAGTCGCCGGCGCCCGCCGGCGAAATCGAGCCGCCGCGCGAGTCTCGGGAGACCCTGATCGACATGGCGATTGCCAATGGCGACGAGCACGCGATCAAGTTCACGGAAGCGTGCCTCCGGGAACACGAGCTCACTCCGTCGCCCGCGTACCTCGCCGCCGCGCGCCACGCCCTCGGTGTGCTGGTCGCGCATTGAGGTCCTGGGTCATGAGCGTGCCTCCACGCTGGCAAGGTAGGCGGCGGCGCCGCGGAGCGCCGTCTTCGGGTCGAGGATGACCTTCACCGGGATGCGTCCGAGCCAGTCGGCGAAGCGTCCCTTGGCCGTGAACGCGCGCATGAACGTCCCGTCGGCGAGCTTGCCCACGATCTTCGGCGCGATGCCGCCGCCGACATGGACACCGCCGGTGGCGAGCGCCCTGAGAGCGAGGTTGCCCGCCTCGGCACCGTAGGCCGACACGAAGACGTCGAGCGCCCGCGTGCAGCGCGCCGACGCTCCCGCGAGCCCGAGCTCCGTGATCGTCGCGCTCGCGTCCTCGGCCGCTGCGATGCGGGCGGCGACCTCCGGCGCCTCCGCCACCGCGAGCGCCGCGTAGATGTTGTGGAGCCCGGGGCCCGAGACGACGCGCTCCCAGCTCACGTGCCCGAAGCGCTCCATGAGCCGCCCGAGGATCGCGATCTGCTCGACGTCGCGCGGCGCGAAGTCCGCGTGGCCGGCCTCCGAGGCCGAGACGCGGTGGCGCGTCCCATCCCAGTAGAGCACCGCCTCGCCGAGGCCGGTGCCGGCCGCGATGAGCGCGGCGTTGCCGCCGGGGCGCGGGACGCCCGGGTTGAGGACCACGAGCTGCTCGGGCGGGAGCACCGCGATCCCGTACGCCGTCGCCTCGAGGTCGTTCAGGAGCACGACGCGCTCGAGCGCGAAAAGCCGCCCGAGGCTCGCGGCGTCGATCAGCCAGCCGAGGTTCGGCATCCGGGCGCGGCCTTCGGCGACCGGCCCCGCGACGCCGAAGCAGGCCGCGGTCGGGGCGGATGCGCCGCGCGCGAGAAAAGCCCGGACGACGTCCTCGAGCCCGCCGTAGCCGCCGTTCACGAAATTGGCCTCGGCGACCGAGGTGAGGACGCCGCCGGCCGTCGTGAACAGCGCCAGGTTCGTCTTGGTGGCGCCGACGTCCCCGGCGAGCAGCAGAGCCGGCCCCGGGGCGCTCATCGTCCCCCCTGCAGCGCGTCGACGACGTAGAGCACGTCGGACGCCCTGGGGTCCCGTGTCCCTCTCATGCTTCCTCCGGCCCTTGCGCGGGCGAATGCCAGCCGCCGACCTCGGCCGCGAGCCGCGCGGCCTCGGCCGGCCCCCAACTGCCGGGCTCAGTGAAGATTGGGGTCGTGCCGCCGAGGATCGGCTGCACGATGGCCCACGCCGCCTCGACGCCGTCCTCGCGCGCGAAGAGCGTCGGGTCACCCTCCATCGCTTCGCCGAGCAGGCGCTCGTAAGCGTGAGCGACCTCTGCAAACGCATCACGACGGCAGATGCTTACACCAGTCTGCTGGTGCTGACGACCGGCCGTGCGGCCGGCCCGTGCGAGCCGCCCCGGTCGC
>JBKPBB010000197.1:0-5852 GCA_046744245.1 Thermodesulfobacteriota bacterium | reverse complement strand
GGAGATCTGGTCCTGGGCGTTCGCCGAGGACTCGGGGCACGCGAGTATCCACGCCGCGCCCTGGCCGGGCCGTCGCGACTTCGAGGAGATCGCCGCGCCCGCCGACCCGGCGAGCTTCGAGGCCGCGGTGGGCTGCTTCGCGGCCATCAACAAGCGGAAGTCCGAGGCGGGCGTCTCGGTCGGCCGCGCCGTCGTGCGGCTCGCGCTCGCCGCCGCGCCGGCGACGCTCACGCGCCTCGGCCCGGTCGCCGCCGACGTGATGGGGGCGGCGCGCGTCGCCGAGTACGCGCTCCATCCCAGGGCCGGGCTCGACAGCGGCTTCGAGGTGGTCGAGGTGGAGTTCGCGCCGCTGGAGACCTGAGCGCATGGTCGCGCCCTGGGACGACCCGCGGGTCGGTGCGTTGATCGAGCTCGCGCTCGCCGAGGATCTGGGCTTCGGCGACCGCACCTCCGAGGCCCTCGTCCCGGCCGGCACCCGCGCACGCGGCCGCCTCCGTGCCAAGCAGGGGCTCGTCGTGTGCGGGCTGCCGCTCCTGGACCGCGTGTTCCGGCGGCTGGGCGAAGTGAGCGTGTCGATCGAGGCCGCCGAGGGGGCCCTGGCCGCGCCGGGGCAGGTGCTGGCGACGCTCGAGGGCGAGGCCCACGCGCTGCTCGCCGGCGAGCGCGTCGCCCTCAACCTCCTCCAGCATCTCTGCGGCATCGCCACTCTGACGCGCGCGTACGTGAAGCGCGTGCACGGCACCCCGCTCGTCGTCCGCGATACGCGGAAGACGCTCCCCGGGATGCGCGCCCTCGCCAAGTACGCCGTCCGCACCGGCGGCGGGACGAACCACCGCGTGGGGCTCGACGACGCCATCCTCATCAAGGACAATCACCTGGCGCTGGTCGGCGGCGACCTGACGGCGGCGGTCCGCAAGGCGCGTGCGGCCGCGCCCGCGCTCCCCGTCGAGATCGAGTGCCGCACGCTCGACGAGGTCGCGGCGGCGGTGGCGGCGGCGCCCGACCTGATCCTCCTCGACAACATGCGCCCCGCGACGATCGCCGGCGCCGTGCGCCTGGTGGCCGGCCGCGTCCCGCTCGAGGTCTCGGGCGGCGTCACGCGGGAGCAGCTTCCTGCCCTCGCCGCGCTCGGCGTCCAGTTGGTCGCGGTGGGCGCGCTCACGCACTCCGCCCCGGCCGCCGATTTGAACCTGAAGATCGAGCCGCTGCCGTGACTGCCGAGGAGCAGATCGTCACCTGGCTCAGCGCGGCGCGCAGCCCGCTCTCGGGCGAGGAGCTGGCCCGCCGCCTCGGCTGCTCGCGCGCGGCGGTGTGGAAGCGGGTGGCCGCGCTCCGCCGCCGGGGCTACCGCATCGAGGGGCGGCCGGCCGGCGGCTACACGCTCGCCGCCCAGCCCGACCGTCTCGGCCCCGCCGAGCTCGCCCCGCATCTCCGCGGCGGGTGGCGGCGCGTGCACTGGCTCGAGGAGGTCGACTCGACCCAGCGCGTGGCGCGCGAGCTGGCGCGCGCGGGCGCGCCCGAAGGGACGACGGTCATCGCCGAGCGCCAGACCGCGGGGCGCGGCCGGCTCGGGCGGCAGTGGCATTCGCCGGCGGGGCTGAACCTCTACTGCTCGATCGTGCTCCGGCCCCCGCTCGCCCCGAGCGCGGTGCCGCGGCTCGCGCTGGTGGCGGGCGTGGCGGTGGCGGCCGCGGTCGAGGAGGAGACCGGGCTCCGCCCGGGGATCAAGTGGCCGAACGACGTGCTCCTCGGCGGGCGCAAGGTGGCCGGCATCCTGGTCGAGATGGACTCCGAGGTCGAGCGCGTGCACCACGTGATCGCCGGCATCGGCGTCAACCTGAACGCGCCGCGCACCGCCTTCCCGCCCGCGCTGCGGCCGAAGGCCGGCTCGCTCCGCCTCGCCACCGGCCGGCGGGTCGACCGCGCCGCCTTCACGGGGCGGTTGCTCGCCGCGCTCGAGGCACGTTATGGTCGCTTCCTTGCGAGGGGATTCTCGAGCGTGCGCTCCGAATGGGAATCGTACTCCGTGCTCACCGGCTCGGAGGTCCGTGTCGCCTCCGCCGAGGGGGAGATTGCCGGGCGGGTGCTGGGGCTCGATGACGACGGCGCGCTGCGCCTCGGCCGCCCGGGCGGCGGCGTGGTGCGGCTGGTCGCGGGCGAGGTGACGGTGCTGGGCGGGCACCCCTGATGCTGCTCGCGATCGACGTCAGCAACACGCACACCAAGGTCGGCGTCTACGAGGGCGACCGCCTGGCGCGCCACTGGCGGCTGCAGACCGAGCCCGAGCGCACCGCGGACGAGTACGGCGTGATGCTGCTCGGCCTCTTTCGCACCGGCGGCGCCTCGCCGGAGGACGTCACCGGGATCGCCGTCTCGAGCGTCGTGCCGCCCATGCACGCCATGCTCGACGAGCTCGGCCGGAAGTACTTCGGTCACCCGCCGCTCTTCGTCGGCCCGGGCGTGAAGACCGGCATGGCGCTCCTCTACGACAATCCGCGCGAGATCGGCGCCGACCGCATCGTCAACGCGGTGGCGGCCTACGAGCGCACGCGCGGGCCCTGCATCGTCGTCGACCTCGGCACGGCGACCACCTTCGACTACGTGACCGCGCACGGTGAGTACGCCGGCGGCGTCATCGTCCCCGGCATCGGCATCTCGCTCGACGCGCTCTTCGTGCGGGCCGCCAAGCTGACGCGCGTCGAGCTGGAGCGGCCGGCGAAGGTGGTGGGCCGCAACACCGTGCACGCCATCCAGTCGGGCGTGACCTACGGCTACACGGCGCTGGTGGACGGGCTGGTCGAGCGCATCCGCAAGGAGAACGACCCCAAGGCCCGCGCCCTCGCCACCGGGGGCTTCGCCTCCCTCATCGCCCCGGTCTCCACCACCATCGAGGCGGTCGACGAGTTCCTGACGCTCGACGGGCTCCGCATCGTCTACACGCGCAATTGCGGGCACGGTGCCGACCGTGAGTAGTGATTCCGCACCGCGCAATTGCGCGCACAATGGAGGACGGGATGTCAGCTGAGGAAGTCGCCAGGCTGCGAAACGTCGTCATCGTGGGGCAGGGCGGCGCCGGGAAGACGACGGTCGCCGACGCGCTCCTCTTCGCCGCCGGCGCCGTCAACCGGCTCGGCCGCGTCGACGACGGCTCCTCGGCCTTCGACATCGAGCCCGAGGAGGTGCGCCGCAAGAGCTCGATCACGGCGGCGCTGCATCACGCCGCGTGGCGGAAGCACGAGCTCAACCTGATCGACACGCCCGGCTACTCGGCCTTCCTGCACGACACGCGGAACTGTCTGCGCGCCGCGACCGGCGCCGTCCTGGTCCTCGGCCCGACCGGCGGCGAGGCGAAGGTCGAGGTGGAGAAGGTGTGGGCCTGGTGCGAGGAGCTCGCGCTCCCGCGCGTCGCCTTCGTGACCCGCATGGACCGCGAGCGCGCGACCATCGAGCACGCGCTCGAGGACGTGAAGACCCTCGGCGCCACGCCCGCCGTGCTGCAGGTGCCGATCGGCGCCGAGGCGGAGTTCAGGGGCGTGGTCGACGTGCTCTCGGGGAAGGCCTTCCTCTACCAGGGCGAGTCGGGGACGTTCCAGGAAGGCGCCCCGCCGGCCGCCGCGGCCGACGCGGCCGGCAAGGCGCGCGAGCGCCTGGTCGAGACCATCGCCGAGGCGAACGACGCGCTCCTCGAGAAGTACCTCGAGGGCACCGAGCTGACCGCCGACGAGCTGCGCGAGGGGCTCCGCGAGGCGGCGCGCGCGGGGAAGATCCTGCCCGTCCTGTGCGGCGCGGCCGGGAGGGCGATCGGCCTCCATCCGCTGCTCGACGTGATCGTCGACCTCCTGCCGTCGCCGGCCGAGCTGCCCCCCTGGAAGGGCGACAACCCCAGGACCGGCGAGGAGGTCGAGCGCGCGGCGGACCCGACGGCGCCCTTCGCGGCCTACGTCTTCAAGACCATCGTCGATCCGTTCGCGGGCAAGCTGGCCGTGCTGCGCGTGGTCTCGGGCCGCATCCACGCCGATCTCAACTGCGCCAACACCGCGCGCGACGTGCGCGAGCGCATCGGCCACCCGCTCAAGCTCGAGGGGAAGAAGCAGGTGCAGATCCCGTCCGCGGTGGCCGGCGACATCGTCGCGCTCGCGAAGCTGAAGGAGACGGCCTCGGGCGACACGCTCGCCGACGAGAAGAGCCCGATCGTCTTCCCGCCGCTCCCCGACACGCCGGCCGCCATCTCCTTCGCGCTCCAGCCGAAGAGCAAGGCCGACGACGAGAAGGTGATGCAGGGGCTCCACCGGCTCATGGAGGAGGACACCGCACTCCGGGTCCACCGCGACGAGCAGACCAAGGAGTTCGTGGTCTCGGGCACGGGGCAGCTCCACCTCGAGGTCGCGGTCGAGCGGCTCAAGCGCAAGTTCGGCGCAGAGGTCGAGCTGAAGGCGCCCAAGGTGCCGTACAAGGAGACCATCAAGGGGACGGCCAAGGCGCAGGGCAAGCACAAGAAGCAGACCGGCGGCCACGGGCAGTACGGCGACTGCTGGCTCGAGCTCTCGCCGCTGCCGCGCGGCAAGGGCTTCGAGTTCGAGGACGCGGTCGTGGGCGGCGTCATCCCGCGCAACTTCATCCCCGCGGTCGAGAAGGGGGTGCGCGAGGTGCTGGTCGAGGGGATCATCGCCGGCTACCCGATCGTCGACGTGAAGGCGAAGCTCTACTTCGGCTCCTACCACGACGTCGACTCCTCGGAGATGTCGTTCAAGATCGCCGGACGCCTCGCCTTCAAGACCGCCTTCGAGCAGTGCCGCCCGTGTCTCCTCGAGCCGATCATGACCATCACGATCACGGTGCCGGGCGAGTTCATGGGCGACGTCATCGGCGATCTCAACAGCCGCCGCGGCAAGGTGCTCGGCGCCGAGCCCAAGGGGAGCACCGGGCAGCAGGTGATCCGCGCCCACGTCCCCATGGCCGAGGTGCTGCGCTACGCGCCCGACCTGCGCTCGATGACCAGCGGCCGGGGCGACTTCGAGCTCGAGTTCTCGCACTACGAGGAGGCGCCGCCCCACATCGCCGAGAAGATCATCAAGCAGGCGCAGGCCGCGAAGGCCGAGCGCCATGCCTGAAGAGGAGCCCGAGCTCAGCGAAGCGGAGGCGACCGAGCTCGCCCGCCGGATCGAGGCGGGCGAGGACGGCATCGCGGTGCCCGCCGAGCTGCTCGAGGAGCCCGAGGAGCGGAAAGCGGCGCCGCCCGAGAACCTCTACGCGCAGATCCTCCGCATGCCGATGGCCGGGAAGATCAAGCTCGCGCTGCGCGGCAACCGCGACGCGCGCATGATCCTGATCCGCAACACCAACAAGCTCCTCCGCCGCTTCGTGCTCCTGAACCCGCGCATCGGCGAGGACGAGGTGATCGCCGTCACGCGCAACAAGAGCGCCGACGACGAGCTGCTGCGCATGATCACCGAGCGGCGCGAGTGGATGCGGAACTACCAGGTGCGCCTCGGCCTGGCGACCAACCCGAAGGCGCGGCTCCCGGTCGCGCTCAGGCAGGTGGCGACGCTCGACGAACGGGACCTGCGGATCATCGCCAGGTCGAAGAACGTGCCGGCGGCGGTCTCGGCGCAGGCGCGGCGGCTCCTGATGACGACGAAGGCGCCGAAGTGAGGTGACGCGGCGCGAGCCCTACGCCGGTGTCTACACCATCATCGGATGGACGCTCGTGCTGTCAGGCGCCATCGCGACGAGCATCCTGCTCTTCGTCCGTCGTGTGCGGCCCGATCCGGCATTCGCCTGGGACGAGGCTTACCACGCGCTATATGGCGCGCTCATCGCTGACGAGCTCCGGCGGGCACAGTGGCTGAGCG
>JBKPBB010000044.1:0-6566 GCA_046744245.1 Thermodesulfobacteriota bacterium | reverse complement strand
CCACGATCTTCATGAGCATCCTCGGCTTCCAGAGCGCGTCGGTGGGGACGCGCGCGGTCGCCGGCGCGCAGGATTCGCCCAACTGCATCTACGCGCTGCACCCGACGGCCAACCACGCCTTCAACACGACCGGCAGCGCTTCCGTAAGCGCCGCGTGCGGCGTCATCGTCGATTCGAGCAGCGGCAGCGCGATGAACAGCAGCGGAAGCGCGGGCGTGACCGCCACCTCGATCGCCGTCACCGGGAACACCGCGGGTTGCTGCTACTCCCCGACGCCGACGACGGGCGTTCCTCCGGAGCCGGACCCGCTCGCCGGCCGGGCAGCTCCCACGGTCGGGGGTTGCGATTACGTCAGCAAGAACATCAGCAGCGCCACCGCGATTCTCACCCCCGGCGTCTACTGTAACGGCATAACCATCAGTGGCGGCAGCTCCAACGTGACCTTCATGCCGGGCACCTACATCCTCAACGGGGGCGGCTTCAGCGTGAGCGGGGGTGGCACCATCAACGGCGCGGGCGTCACCTTCTACAACACCGGAGGCGGCGCCTACGGGTACAAGCCCGTGTCCATCAGCGGCGGCACCATGGGGACGCTCTCCGCCCCCACGAGCGGAGCGATGGAGGGGATGCTCTTCTTCCAGGACAGATCGATCACGTCGGGCTCGACCAACGCCATCACCGGTGGCAGCACCCTCAGCCTCGAAGGGGCGGTCTACTTCCCGACCACCCCCCTCACCTTCACGGGAGGCAGCAGCGGCAGCACCGGCTGCAGCATCCTCGTCGCATCGACCATCAACTTCACCGGGCCGAGCAGTCTCAGCGCCGCCTGCACCGACTTCGCGAACGGCAGCCCCATCAAGAAGGTCGCACTCGCCGAATGAGGTCCGAGGAAGACGCATGACCCACGGTAACCGATACCTCGAGCGGCGCCGCGGCTTGGCGGTCACGGAGCTCGCGATCGTGCTCCCGCTCTCGTTCGTGCTCTTCATCGGCATCCTCGATTTTGGTCGAGTCTACTATTCGGCCATCGCGGTCTCGCACGCAGCGCGGGCAGGGGTGCAGTACGGGGCTCAGGACAACGTCAAGTCCGGCGACTTCGCCGGCATGCGACAGGCGGCCTCGGATGCCCTGGGCGATGTGAGCAACTTCACGGTGACCGCGTGCAGGTATTGCCGGTGCGCAGATGGAACCGGCTCCTGCACCAGCTGCAACGCCGGTACCGATGGTTGCAGCTCCGGCTCCGGCTGTCTCGGTACCTGCGGCTCGGCCGCGCCGCAGGTCTACGTCCAGGTGACCGTCGACAAGGTCTTCACGACGCTCTTCCCCTATCCGGGGCTCCCCAGCAGGGCCGACCTCAATCGAAGAGCGACCATGCGGGTGCAATGAGATGACGAACGACACTGCGGATCGAGGACGAGAGCGGGCGCAGCACGGCCAGTCGCTGACGGAGCTGCCGATCGTCCTGGTGCTCTTTCTCTTCCTGACGTTCGGGATCGTGGACGCCGGCCGGCTGATCTACGCGTACAACGCGGTGTCCCTGAGCGCGAGAGAGGGAGTGCGCTGGGCGGCGGTCCGCGGCGGCACGAGCGGCCGCACGGCGTCCAAGGCCGACATCCAGGACTTCGTCCAGAGCAAGACCGTCGGGGTCCCGGTGACCGTCGATGTGAGCTGGCTTCCCGACAGCAACAATCAGCCCGGCAGCACGGTCGTGGTGACGGTGACGAACGACTTCGCTCCGATCGCGCCCTTGCCGTTGGTTCCGAAGACCATCAAGCTCGCCAGCAGCTCGAGGATGATCATCTCCCGCTGACGCGCGCGATCCGCGGCGTCGGGGCAGATCGCAGGGACGCCGAGCTAACGTCGTTGGGATCGCTGCGCACGCGAGGCGGTAGGGTGTGATATCGCCCGCCTGCGGACAGACGCTGGAAGAGCTTGGCGGTGAGTCGCGGGCAAGCAGAGCGTCGAGACCGTGCCGGGGCGGCCGACATCCTTGTACGGCCGCGATTTCGCCCCGCATTCTCGCACCGCGCCCTCTCGAAGGCACGGGCCTTGCACCCTTCGGAACGCATCGCGAGACAAAGCAAGCGCCACGCGCCAAGAGTGGCCGCGGAAGGGGTCAGAGTATGACGGACCATCCACGCAGCTTCGAGCGCGCCTTCGCCGCGCCGGCCGAGCCCGTACGCGTCGAGAAGCGAGCCGGCGAGCGAGGCCAGGTCCTCGCCATGACGGCCATCTTGCTGATCACGGTCTGCGTCCTGATCGCCGTGGCTGCCGACATGGGCTACTTCTTCGACTACAGACGCCAGATGCAGACGGGCGCCGATGGTGCTGCGATGGCGGGCGCGGACCAGCTGCGGAGAGGTGCGAGCGACTCGGAGATCCGATCGGCTGCGTTCAGCGGTTCCGCTTCGAACGGGTTCACCAACGGCGCGAACGGGGCGCAAGTCACCATCAATCACCCGCCCGGCAGCGGCTTCTATGCAGGGAATGACGCGTTCGTGGAGGCCATCATCAGCCAACCCCGTCCCACGATATTCATGGGCACCCTCGGTTTCCAGAGCGCGACCGTGAGCACGCGCGCGATCGCCGGCGCGCAGGACTCGCCCAATTGCGTCTAAGCCCTGGACCCGACGGCCACCCATTCGTTCAACACGTCCGGCAGCGCGTCCGTGAACGCCGCGTGCGGCATCGTCGTCGATTCGAGCAGCGGCAGCGCGCTGGTGAGCAGCGGAGGCGGCCAGGTGACCGCCGCCTCGATCGCAGTCACGGGGAACGCCGTGGGTTGTTGTTTCTCCCCGACGCCGCAGACGGGTGTCCCTCCCGAGCCGGACCCGTTCGCCGGGCGAGCGGCTCCTCAGTTCTCGGGGTGCGATTACACCAACCTGCACGTCAACAGCGTCACCAAGGTTCTCACGCCTGGCGTCTATTGCAACGGCATCGACATCAGTGGCGGCAACTCCAGCGTGACGTTCTTGCCCGGTCTCTACGTCCTCAACGGAGGCGGCCTCTCGGTGAGCGGTGGCGGCACCATCAACGGGAGAGGGGTGACCTTCTACAACACCGGGAGCGCCGACTATGCGTACAAGCCCCTGGCGATCAGCGGCGGCACCATGGGAATGCTCGCCGCCCCCACCAGCGGACCCATGGAGGCGATCCTCTTCTTCCAGGACAGATCGATCACGTCGAGTCAAACCAACACCGTCTCCGGTGGCAGCACGCTCAGTTTCGAAGGCGCTCTCTACTTCCCCACCACCCCTCTCAATTTCTCCGGAAACAGCAGCGGCAGCGCCGCCTACACGATCATCATCGCAGAGACCATCGACTTCTCCGGGCTGAGCAGTCTCCGTGCCGGCTACGGCAACCTCCAGAACGGCAACCCCATCAAGAAGGTTGCCCTCGCCGACTGAGGTCCGGCCGCGGCGGCACGAGCGGCCGCGCCGCAACGCGAAGGACATCGCTTCCTTCGTGCAGGGGCTGACCGAGCGGCGTCCCGACGCGCCGCACGTTCGGGCGGACGAGTCGCCGGGGCGAGCGGAGGCCGCCCCGGCTCCCAGAGGCTACTTCGCGGACGCCAGCTCGTCGTCGATGATGTTCTTGAAGCTCTCGAAGGGCTGCGCGCCCGACACCAGGCGGCCGTTGATGATGAATCCGGGGGTACCCCGCACGCCGACCGAGCTGCCCTCCTGCATCTGCGCGTCGACCGCGGCGGCGCTCTTCTGGTTGTCGAAGCAGTCGGCCCACTTGGTCATGTCGATGCCGGTGTCGCCGAGGAACTCGGTGGACTTCTCCTTGACGTTGTCCTTACTCATCTGGCCCTGGTTCTCGAAGAAGCTCTTGTAGAGCTTCCAGAAGGCCTCCGGGTTCTGCTCCTTCGCGCACTCGGCGGCGATGGCGCCCGGCTTGGCCCACGGATGGAAGGGTAGGGGGTAGCTCTTGTAGTAGAAGCGGACCTTGTCGCCGTACTGCTTCAAGACCTCGTTCTCGATCGTGCTGTAGCCCCGGCTGCAGAACGGACACTGGAAGTCGGAGTACTCGACGATGGTCACCTTGGCGTCGGCGGGGCCCTTGGCGGGCTGATCCTTCAGATCGATCTTTGCCATCACGGCCTTCGAGGGGTCGACGGTCACGTCCTCGACCGTGCCGAAAGCCACGAACTGGCCGTCCGGCGACGTGAGGAAGGTGACCTTCTGCGCGCCCGGCCCCTCGCCGATCTCCAGCGTCCCTTCCCGGGCGCCTTTGATGCTCGAGTCGTGCACCCCCGTCACCGCCATCTTGGCGCTCGGCGGCAGGTTGTTCTTCTTGCGGTAGTACTTGACCAGCTGGTCAGTATTGGTGCTCTCGCTCGGCGCCGGCGCGGGCGCCGACCCGCAGCCTACCGCCGCCAGCACTGCGCCGAGCAACACTACGCTTCTCACACGCATGGACTCCTCCTCTCGTCGGCCTCGGCCGACTTAAGGGGCATAAGTGCCCGTCATTGCGGGCGGGGTCAAGCGTGCCGACCCCGTTGCCGCCGCCGGCGCCGCCCGCTACATAAGGCTGCCCCATCACCCCTTACCCCAAGGAGGAGACATGGCGATCAAGGTTGGCGACACGCTCCCGCTCGACTTGAAGCTCAAGGAGATGAAAGAGGGCGCTCCCAAAGACGTTGCCCTGGGCGAGATATTCAAGGGGAAGAGGGTCGTTCTCTTCGCCGTGCCGGGCGCCTTCACGCCCACCTGCTCCATGAAGCACCTCCCGGGCTTCGTGGCGGAGGCCCAGAAGATCCGCGCCAAGGGCGTGGACGACATCGTGTGCGTGGCCGTGAACGACGCCTTCGTCATGGACGCGTGGGGGAAGTCCTCCGGGGCGACGGGCAAGGTCCGCATGCTGGCCGACGGCAACGGCGAGTTCACGCGCGCGGTGGGCCTCGAGCTCGACGCGAGCGGCTTCGGCATGGGCAAGCGCTCGCAGCGCTACGGCATGGTGGTGAAGGACGGCAAGGTCGAGCAGCTCCAGGTCGAGCCCGGGCCGGGGCTCAACGTGTGCAGCGCCGAGTCGATGCTCGCCAAGCTCTAGGAGGTGCGCGCCATGACACGCTGGCTCACCCTTGCAGCGCTGATCCTTCTCCTCGCCTCGCCCGCCGGCGCGCAGACGGCCCCCCGCAAGTTCGGGCGCGGGCTCGCTGGCATGACGACCTCGGTCCTGGAGGTGCCGGGCAACATCGTGGCCGAGAGCCGCGCGCGCGGCTACGGCGAGGGCATCCCGCTCGGCTTCGCGAAGGGGCTCGGCATGATCATCCCGCGCACCCTGGTGGGCGTCTGGGAGTTCCTCTCCGCGCCTTTCCCGCTCCCGGCCGGCTATCAGCCGATCCTGAGCCCCGAGTTCCCGTGGAGTTACTTCGAGGGCGGCCACGCGGAGACCCCGACGAAGAGCAAGGAGCGCGGCCACGCGGAGACCCCGACGAAGAGCAAGCGCCACCCCTAGCCTGACGTCGGGAATGCCTGCGCACGTACGACTGCACCCGGCCGTGCGCCTCCTGCCCCCAAGTTGGCGACTGTCCCGCGCCGTGAGACTCCCCCCGGCGTCGCCGCCCGCCGCCCTTGGCGGCGGGCGCCCCGACCCGCTACAAGAGCCCCCATGGCCGACCTCGTCATCCGGGGCGCGCTCCTCTGCGATGGCAGTGGCCGCGAGGCCGCGCGCGGCGATCTCGCCGTCAGCGGCGGCCGCATAGCGGCCGTCGGGCGCGTCACCGAGCGCGGCGCACGCGAGATCGATGGCGCGGGCCTCGCCCTCGCGCCCGGCTTCATCGACGTCCACACCCACTACGACTGCCAGCTCTTCTGGGACCCGCAGGCGAGCCCCTCGCCGTGGCATGGCGTCACGACCGTCGTGATGGGCAACTGCGGGTTCACCATCGCGCCCTGCCGCGAGGCGGACCGCGAGACGCTCATGCAGCTCCTCCTCTTCGTCGAGGGCATGCCGATCGAGACGCTGCGCGCCGGCATCGGGTGGGCGTGGGAGGACTTCGCGGGCTACCTGGGCGCGCTCGAGCGGCGGGGCGTGGGACCGAACGTGGCGGCCTTCATCGGCCACTCGGCGGTCCGCTACCGCGTCATGGGCCGGGCCGCGGTCGAGCGCGCGGCGACGGCGGAGGAGTGCGCCGAGATGGCGGCCCTCGTCCGCGAGGGCATGGCCGCGGGCGCCATCGGCTGGTCGACCTCGCTCTCGCCGACGCACTTCTTCGGCGACGGGACGCCGGCGCCGAGCCGGCTCGCGGACGAGGCGGAGCTCCTGGCGCTGGCCCGGGCGCTCGCGGACCTGGAGCGCGGCGTGATCGAGCTCGCGCCGCGCACCACCATCGGGCCGCCCGCCGACAAGGCCGAGGAGCAGCGTTCGTTTGCCGGGCTGGCGCGCGCGAGCGGGAAGGTCGTGTCGTGGGCGCCGCTCCTCGACAACCCCTTCGCGCCCGGGAGCGCGCAGCAGATCATCGCGGAGGCAGCGGAGCTTCAGGCACGCGGCGTGCAGGTCGTGCCCCAGGTGGGCTGCCGCCCGCTCGAGGTGCGCTTCGACTTCACCGAGCCCGCCTT
>JBKPBB010000356.1:0-3198 GCA_046744245.1 Thermodesulfobacteriota bacterium | reverse complement strand
GCGAGGCCTCCTTCGACGACAACGCGAGCCAGTGGGAGATGTGGCGGAAGGACAAGACCCAGTACCAGACCTGGATGACGGGCAAGATCACCGACAAGAGCTATGTGGTCCGCTCGCACGGGTTCCGCTTCCGCGGCCAGTACGAGGAGGAGATCCAGAGCGATCTGGACCGCGGCGGCCTCGAGATCACCGCTGGCATCCCCGGCGAGAACGCCGAGAGCAAGAGGGTGTAGAAGGAACTCACGCGATCCCGCGAAGAGCGCCCGCACTGGAGATCCAGCGGTAATGTCTCGGTCGGCCGCGACTGGCAGACAGGCAATGGTCAGGCAAGCCTGACGATCCGGCGGGGGGCGGGCGGGCGACAGCCCGGGTGCCCGCCCCCTCGCGAGAGGAGAACAGGAAGACATGGCATTGGAAACGAAGGCCGCCCCCGTCGTCAGTGGTGACCAGGAGTTGCTCATCTCCGGGAGCGAGGCCTGTGCCGAGGCGCTCGCCCTGGCCGACATCGATGTGGTGACGGCGTATCCGATCCGCCCCTACGACACGGTCATGCAGGCGATCGCGAAAAAGATCGCCAACGGCAAGCTGGTGGCGGAGTACATCGTGGCGGAAGGAGAGCACAGCCAGTTCGAGATCGTCAAGCACGCCTCCACGGTGGGCGCGCGGGTGTTCTGTGGCTCCTCCGGCGTGGGCTGGATGTACGCCATGGAGTGCCTCACCGTCACGCCGCCGCTGCGCGTGCCGATGGTGGCCATGGTGGGGAACCGCGCGCTCGACGATCCGGGAGCGTTCGGGGTGGAGCACAACGACGCCCTGACGGTGCGCGACCTGGGCTGGATGCTGATCTGGGTCGACACCGCCCAGGAGATGCTCGACACGACGCTGCTCGCCTACCGCATCGCCGAGGACCGGCGCGTGTTCCTGCCGATCGCCGTCTCCGCCGACGGCGCGTTCCTGACACACTCGCAGGCCCTGGTCCAGGTGCCGCCCAAGGCCAAGGTGGACAGGTTCCTGCCGCCGTACCACCGCGGAGACCTCTTGCTGCACCCTGACAACCCCATCACGGTCGCGCCCCAGGCCAACGAGGACTGGGTGATCGAGATCCGGCGCCAGAACGATGAAGCGATGAAGCGCGCCTCCACCGTGATCGAGGAAGCCTACGCCGATTTCCGCAAGGTGTTCGGCCGCGGTCCCGAGAACCCGTGGTTCGAGGAGTACATGACCGAGGACGCGGACATCATCCTGGTCGGCATGGGCACCATCTCGCTGCCGCTCAAGGTCGGCATCCGCAACATGCGCGCCCAGGGCAAGAAGGTCGGCCTGGTGCGGCCGCGCTGGTTCCGGCCGTTCCCCACCGACCGGCTCGTCAAGGCGCTCTCCCGCGCCCGCGCGATCGGCGTCATCGACCGCGACTATTCCTTCGGCTCCCCCTTCAACTCGGGGGTGGTGGCCAACGAGATCCGCGCCGCCATGTACAACGCGGACACGCGGCCGCCGCTCATGAGCTTCATCTGCGGTCTCGGTGGCCGCGAAGTGACGCTGGAAAACGTCTACCAGGCGACGGACATGTGCTACGCCGCCGCCGATTCCGGGAAGTCCGATCCCAAGACTCACTGGCTGGGTGTTCGGGAGTAACCAAGGAGACCAACCATGGCCGAGACCTTCACCAACGCGACCCAGATCCTCGAGCCCTTCAAGGGCGTCAAGAAGGTGGCGATCGAGGAGTACTTCACCTCCGGGCACCGCACCTGCCAGGGCTGCGAGTCGGCCCTCGTCATGAAACTCATGGTCAAGGCCGCGGGGCCACGGACCATCGTGCTCGGCTCCACCGGCTGCATGTACGTGGCCAACACCACCTACTACACCACGCCGTGGGTGGTGCCGTGGATGCACACGCAGCTCGGCTCCTCGGGCTCGGCGGCGCTCGGTACCTCCGCGGGGCTCAAGGCGCTCATGAAGAAGGGCAAGATGAAGGCGGAGCCGATCAACGTCATCGCCTTCTGCGGCGACGGGGGTGGCGCCGACATGTGACTGGGCGCCATCTCGGCGACCCTGACCCACAAGGAGTACAACTCGCTCATCCTCCTCTACGACAACGAATCCTACGCCAATACCGACATCCAGCTCTCGGGCTCGACCCCGTACGGGGCGAACACCACGTTCAGCCCGCCGGGGTCGGTGAAGCGCCTCATCCACACCCGCTGGAAGAAGAACACGGCGGGCATGCTGGCGGCGGGCCATCCGGAGTGCCGGTACGTGGCCACCGTGTGTGCCTCGTACGCCGTCGAGATGATGAACAAGGTGCGGCGCGCCCTCAGCATCGGGGGCCCCACGTTCATCCACTCACTCGATCCGTGCCCCAAGGGTTGGGACTACGACCCGATGCTGTCGCACGAACTGGGCGAGCTCGCCATCGAGACGGGTATCTTCCCGCTCTACGAGGTCGAGGACGGGGTCGTGCGGCACTACGGCAAGACCAAGGCGATCGTCGAGGGTCGGCCGCGCAAGCCCGTGCGCGAGTACCTGCTCAAGCAGGGGCGCTTCGCTCACTTCACCGAGGAGGACCTCGGGTACTTCCAGGCCAAGGTCGATCAGATGTGGGACAAGTGGGAGATCCCCGGGGTGATCCCGTTCCGGACGGAGACGCCGAGGAAGTAGCCATTCCGGCTGGGCTCGAGGGCCAGGCTCGCGGCGGGCGCGCCTGGCTCCCTT
The DNA here is from genome assembly GCA_046744245.1 of Thermodesulfobacteriota bacterium. Lineage (GTDB taxonomy): Bacteria > Desulfobacterota > Binatia > DP-6 > DP-6 > DP-6. The sequence goes on along the minus strand of JBKPBB010000356.1, from coordinate 486 downwards.
GTCCGTCTCTCACGCGGGGACCTCCCGCGGCGCCGTGCGTTGCACTGTCGAGGTCTCGTAGCTTCCTCCGAACTTGCGAGGGCTCAGGGGAGGACGACACATGGGACGTTACTGGCGCGCTGTCACCGGATTGCTCATCGGGCTCGTCCCGATTGCCTCGATGTCCCGCCCCGCCTTCGCCGCCTGGGAGCCAACCAAGCCCATCGAGTTCGTGATCCCGGCCGGGACCGGGGGCGGTGCCGATCAGATGGCGCGACTCATCGCCGGCATCGCCGAGAAGCACAAGCTCTCCCCGAAGCCGCTGATCGTGGTCAACAAGTCGGGCGGAGCCGGCGCTGAAGGCTTCCTCCACGTCAAGGGCAAGAAGGGCGACGCCTACACGATGGTGATCACGCTGTCCAACCTCTTCACCACGCCGCTTCATACCGGCATTCCGTTCAACTGGCGAGACCTCACGCCCATCGCGCGCTTGGCCCTCGACGAGTT
>JBKPBB010000396.1:0-6616 GCA_046744245.1 Thermodesulfobacteriota bacterium | reverse complement strand
CAATGGCCCGTGGGTGCGCTCGGACTCGACGACGTTCGGCGGAACGGGCGACATCGCACTGTTCTACCGGGAGCATTCCGCCGCCGCGCCATTTGGCCTCACGATCACGGTGTCGGCGTCCGCTCCCGCATATCTGCAGGGGGCGGTCGCGGATTATATATTCGTGCGCCCGGTGGGAGCGCTCGACCAGGTGGCGGTATAGCAAGGCGTGGGAACCTACGCCACCGTCGGTCCGACCGCCGCGATCCCCGCCGGCGAGCTGGTCGTCGCGGCCGTCATCACCGGCGGCCAGCCGGGCTCCGCGATGGCCGGAAGCAGCCAGATGGTGCCGTACCTCATCGACGTCCAGAACGGCAGCGCCTCCTCCGACCTGGAGGACATCCTCTCGAGCGCCGCCGGCCCGCAGGAGGGGAGCCTGACCTTGGGCTCGGCCACCAACTGGTACATGGTGCTGGCCACCTTCAGTCCCTTGGCGGACCCTCCCTTGGCGACGGTCGGCCTCCCCGGAGGATCGCCGCCTCTGCCGCCGCCGTTGCCTTAGTTGGCGCGCCGCTCGGGTGCGCCCTGGGACGGGTCACCGCCCCGGTGCCGGCGTCATCGCGGACGGAAGACGACGAGGAGCTGCCTCAGCCGCTCGCCGCGAGCCGTCGCTCGAACGCCTCGAGGTCGCCCGGCGCGATCACGAAGTAGCGCGCCTCCGGGTGATGGAACACGAGCGCCGACACCGACGCCTCGGGGTCCATCATGTAGCCTTCGGTCAGGCGCACGCCGATCGCGCTCTCCACGTCGAGGACGCGGAAGAGCTTCTCCTGGTCCTCCAGGCGCGGGCACGCAGGGTAGCCGAAGCTCACCCGCACGCCGCGGTAGCGCGCCTTGAAGCGCTCCTGCATGGTCATCTCGGGCGGGTCGGGGAAGCCCCACATCTCGCGCAGGCGGCGGTGGAGCAGCTCGGCGAACGCCTCGGCGCTCTCGATCGCGAGCGCCTGGACGATGTGCGAGTCGAGGAAGCGGCCCTCGGCCTTCCAGCGCTCGGCCAGCTCGCGCACGCCGCCGCCGCAGGTGACGGCGAAGAGCGCCACGTAGTCGGTCACGCCCGTCGAGCGCGGCGCGACGAAGTCGGCGAGACAGAGGCCCTCGCCCGTCGACTGGCGCGGGAAGGTGAAGCTCTCGACCACCTGGTGCCCGGGCCCGTAGAGGAGGATCGCGTCGCCCTCGGACTGCGCCGGGAAGAACTTGAAGGCGGCGCGCGCGGGCATGGCGCCGTTCGCCAGCACCTCGTTCTCGACCGCCGCGACCCGCTCGCGCAGGCGCCTGGCCTTCTCGTCGCCCTGGGCGAGCAGCGTCTCCAGGTTGCCGCGCAGCCCGAGGTGCTTCCCGTAGAGCATGGCGGGGTTCACGTACGGGAAGACGTCCTCGAGCGGGAAGCGGTCGAGCACGTGGCGCTTCAAGTCCGGCGGGGTCGGGACCGGCTGGTCGTGGCGGATGAGCGGCGCCGCGGCTGCGGGCCCGGCCGCCACGGTGCGGGTGGGCGCGGCCCTCAGACGCGCCTGCTCGGCCTGCACCTTGGCCGCCATCGCCTCGCGCGTCTCCTCGCTCACCAGCTTGTTGGCGAGGTCGAGGCCGGTCATGGCGTCGTTCGCGTAGCAGACGAGGCTCGTGTACGCCGGCGCGATCTTGGAGGCGGTGAACTTGGCGGACAGCGCCGCGCCGCCGACCAGCACCGGGCAGCGGACGCCGGCGGCCTTCAGGTCCTCGGCCGTCACCACCATCTGCTGCGCGGACTTGACCAGCAGCCCGGAGAGCCCGATCAGGTCCGGGCGGTGCTCGCGGTGGGCCTTGATCAGCTCCTCGGGCGGCACCTTGATGCCCAGGTTGATGACGCGGAAGCCGTTGTTGCCGAGGATGATCTCGACCAGGTTCTTGCCGATGTCGTGCACGTCGCCCTTGACGGTGGCGAGGACGACCGTCCCCTTGTTGGCGCTCTCGCTCTTCTCCATGAAGGGCTCGAGGTGCGCGACCGCCGCCTTCATGGCCTCGGCGCTCTGCAGCACCTCGGCCACGATCAGCTCGTTGTTGTTGAAGAGGCGGCCCACCTCGTCCATGCCGGCCATGAGCGGGCCGTTGATGATCTCGAGGGGCTTCGCCTCCTGGAGCTTCGCGTTCAAATCATCGACGAGTCCGTCCTTCGATCCCTCGATGATGTAGCGCGCCAGGCGCTCATCCAATGGTAGCGTGCTCCGGTCGGAGCGCTTGACCGTGGCGCTCTTCCCGCGGAAGTGGGCCGCGAAGGCCGCGACCGGGTCCGCGCCGCGCCAGAAGATCAGGTCCTCGGCCAACCGCCGCTCCTCCTCGGGGATGGAGGGGTAGCGCTCGAGCTTCTCGGCGTTGACGATGGCGAGGTCGAGCCCGGCGCGCACGCAGTGGTAGAGGAAGACGGAGTTCAGGATCTCGCGCCCGGCGGTGGGGAGGCCGAAGGACACGTTCGAGATGCCGAGGACGGTCTTGGTGCGCGGCAGCGCCTCCTTGATGAGCCGCACGCCCTCGACGGTCTCCGCGCCCGCGCCCACGTAGTTCTGGTCGCCGGTGCCGACCGGAAAGACGAGCGCGTCGAAGATGATGTCCTCCTCGGCGACGCCGTACTTCTCGGTGAGCAGCCGGTGGCTCCGCTCGGCGATCTCGAGCTTCCGCTGGCGCGTGACCGCCATGCCGCGCTGCTTGTGCTCGTCGATGCAGCCGACCACGACCGCCGCGCCGTAGCGGTGGATGAGCGGCACGACCTTCTCGAAGCGTTCCTCGCCGTCCTCCAGGTTGATCGAGTTGACGATGGCTTTCCCCTGGCAGCGCTTGAGGGCCTCCTCGAGGACGCGCGCGTCGGTGGAGTCGAGCATGAGCGGGACCTTCACTTTTCGCGTCAACACCTCCAGGAAGGCGATCATGTCGGTCAGCTCGTCGCGGTCGGGGTTGGCGAGGCAGACGTCGAGCACCTGCGCGCCGCCGCGCACCTGGCGGCGTCCGACCTCGGCCGCCTGGTCGAGGTCGCCGCCGCCGACCAGCTCCTTGAACTTGCGGCTGCCGATCACGTTCGTGCGCTCGCCGACCACCACCGGGCGGCGGTCGTCCTCGATCGGGAGGACCTCGATCCCGGAGACGATGGTGCGCCGAACGGGCGCGGCGCTCCGCGGCCGATGGCGCCGCGCCAGCTCGGCGAGGAGGCGGATGTGCTCGGCCGTCGTGCCGCAGCAGCCGCCGATGATGTTGACCCAGCCCTCGGCGCAGAAGCGCTCGACCTTGGCGACCAGCGACTCGGGCGTCTCGTTGTAGCGCCCCTCCTCGTCGGGGAGGCCGGCGTTCGGGAAGCAGGAGACGGGGAAGCGCGAGATCGCGGCCAGGGTGCGGAGGTGGTCGGTCATGAAGTCCGGGCCGGTCGCGCAGTTGAGGCCCATGGCGAGGAGGTTCCGGTGCGCGACCGAGACGTAGACCGCCTCGATCGACTGCCCGGCGAGCATCGTGCCCATGGTCTCGATCGAGACCGAGAGCACGACGGGAACGGAACGCCCGGCCCGGGCCGCGCCTTCGTCGATGCCGAGGAGCGCGGCCTTGACGTTGAGCGTGTCCTGCTGCGTCTCCAAGAAGAGCACGTCGGCGCCGCCCTCGAGGAGGCCCGCCGTCTGCTCGGCGTAGGCGGCCGCCACCTGCTCGAAGGTGACGCCGCCCGTGACCGAGATGGTCTTCGTGCCCGGGCCCATCGAGCCGGCGACGAAGCGCGGGCGGTCGGGCGTCTCGCAGCGCGCGCACGCCTCGCGCGCGAGCCGCGCCGCCGTGGCGTTGATCTCGCGCACCTTGTCCTGCAGGCCGTACTCGCCGAGCACGATGCGCGTGCCGCCGAAGGTGTCGGTCTCGATGATGTCCGCTCCCGCGGCGAGGTAGCCCTCGTGCATCTCGCGGATCACGTCGGGGCGGGTGAGGACCAGGTGCTCGTTGCAGCCCTCGTATTCGGGGCCGCCGAAGTCGCGGGCGGTGAGGTCGCGACCCTGGAGGTACGTCCCCGTCGCGCCGTCGAGGACGACGATGCGCTCGGCGAGGAGGGCGCGCAGGCGGTCGCTGCGGGCGGCGGCGCTCATGAAGGCGCCATGATAACGGGCCGGCCTCGCGCGGGAAACCTCCGGGCCGCCCGCTACGAGGCGTGCGCGGGCGAGGAGAGGAGCGACGCCGTCAGCTCGGCCGCGTTCATCAGCACGACGCCGATGCCCCGCAGCTCGTCCTTTCCGCGCTCGTAGAGCCCGGAGATCGCGTCCTCGACGAGGACGAGGCGAAAGTCGCGCTCGCTCGCCTCGTAGATCGACGTGCGCGGGCAGTTCGGGAAGTTGCACCCCGCGAACACGAGCGTGGAGACGCCGAGCGCGCGCAGGTGGGCCTCGAGCGGCGTCTGGAAGAAGGCGCCCCAGCGCGGCTTGTAGATGATCGCCTCGCCCGGCCCGACGCGCTGGATGCCGCCGGCGAGAAGGAGCTCCGTATCGAGCCGGGGCGCGCTGGCGGGGACCAGGTCCGAGGCCAGCTCGGCGCCCGGCGAGCCGGCCAGGACGAGACGCGCTCCGTCCGCGACGGCGCGGCGGCGGCAGAGGTCGACGTTGCTGCCGTCGGGCCGGTAGAGCCGGACGACGTGCACGATCGGCCGGCCCGTGGCGCGGAACGCCGCGGCCAGCCGTCGCATCTCGGGGAGCGCGGCCGAGGTGCCCGGGACCTCGAACGGCTGGCCGTCGAGCGTGTCCCGCTGCGTGTCGATCGTGACCAGCGCGACCGAGGCGAAGTCCGGCGCCAGGGAGCTCGGGTCCACGGGACCCGGATCAGCGGCGCCAGAGCGCGACCGCCTCGGCGAAGTGGCGGCGCTCGTCGGGGGTCTGGTCCGGATTCAGGTCCGGGTGGTGCGCCTTCAGGAAGCGGCGCCAGCTCGCCATGAACTCGCCCGCCGTACACTCGTGCGGCAGGCCGAGCAGGCGGAGGAGCCGCTTCGGCTGGTCGGCGCGCGGCTCGTAGGTGGCGCGCCGGCGGCGCCCGGGCTTGGCGGGCGGCTCCGACCAGCGCTCCGCCACACCCAGCCACCAGCGGAAGTCCCCCACGACCTCCGCGTAGGTCGGATTGCGCCGCCAGGTGCGCGGGAACCACTCGCGGTAGAGGCGGCCGAGGAGCCCTTGCAGGCGGAGGCTCAGCTCGGGCGGCATGCGCCCGGGCTCCGCGTCGAGCGCCATGAGGAGCGCGTCCACCTCGCTCTGGTAGAACGAGCGCCGCACGGTCCACCGCGCGTGGACGGCCTTGCCGATCCACGGATGGAGCCGCCGGAGGAACGCTCGTGCGTTGGGTGCCTGCTGTATCGCCATCAGCCCGCGCCTGCGCGCGAGAGAGAGATGGCTTCCCCGGGCGCCCTTGTCAACGGCGATCTTTTGCATGCAAGTGGCGCGCCGGGCGGCGCGGAAGTGGCGGTAGCTCGGCGAGGCGAATATGCTCCCGAGCGACATGAGTCGGCTTCGGCCGCCTGCGATGCTCGCTCCCCTGCTCGCGGGTCTCGGCCTGCTGTCCACCTGCTCGTGGGGCGGTGGCGCCGCCGAGCGCACGAGCCCGGCGCCCGTCCCGGTGACCGTCGCGCCAGCGGTGCAGAAGGACGCGCCCGTCAGCCTGCGCGCCATCGGCAACGTGGCGGCCTACTCGACCGTCTCCCTCAAGGCGCAGGTGGAGGGGCGGGTCGCGCGCGTGCACTTCGCCGAGGGGCAGGAGGTGAAGCGCGGCGACCTCCTCTTCGCGCTCGACGCGCGTCCCTTCGAGGCGGCGCTCCGGCAGGCCGAGGCGAACCTGGCCCGGGACCGCGCGCAGGCCGAGAACGCGCGCGTGGAGGCGGATCGCTTCGCCCGGCTCGTGAAGGACGGCATCGTTTCCCTGGACGAGTACGATCAGGCGCACGCCCGCGCCGCGTCCCTGGAGGCGACCGTGGTGGCCGACCAGGCCGCGGTCGAGAGCGCCCGCATCCAGCTCCAGTACTGCTCGATCGCCTCGCCGATCGACGGGCGCATCGGGGAGATCCTGGTGCACGAAGGCAACGTCGTGAAGGCCAACGAGACGGTGCTCGCGGTGATCAACCAGCTCCGCCCGATCTACGTCGAGTTCGCGGTGCCGCAGCAGGAGCTGGACGAGATCCGCGCGCGCATGGCGGGCGGGGAGCTGCCGGTGGAGGCCTTCCGCCCCGCGGACTCGGACCACCCCGTCGTGGGCACGCTCAGCTTCATCAACAACACGGTCGACACGACGAGCGGCACGGTGCTCCTGAAGGCGGTCTTCCCCAACGCGAACGAGGAGCTCTGGCCCGGGAAGTTCGTCACGGTTGCGCTCCGCCTCGGGACCCGCCACGACGTCGTCATGATTCCCAGCCGCGCCGTGCAGACGGGCCAGGACGGGAAGTTCGTCTTCGTCGTGCAGCCGGACGGGACGGTCGCCTCCCGCCCGCTCAGCGTCGGGCAGACCGTCGGCGAGGACGTGATCATCGAGCAGGGGCTCGCGGCTGGCGAGCAGGTGGTGACCGAGGGGCAGCTGCGCCTCGCCCCGGGCGTGCGGGTGCAGGTGAAGGAGG
>JBKPBB010000334.1:0-5945 GCA_046744245.1 Thermodesulfobacteriota bacterium | reverse complement strand
GAGCTGCCGCTCTACTTCCGCGCCCGCCTCGCGCGCCGGCTCGCCCACCGCCTGGGGCGTCTGCTCGATGCGCACGTCCCGCGGCGCGCCGACTTCTGCATCGCGGTCACCGAGGAGCTGGGCGAGATCCTGCGCCGACGCGGCGTGGCCGCGAGCGACCTCACCTGCATCGCGCCCGCCGCCGCGCCGCGCGACGCCGCCGCGCACCGGCCGCGGGTGGGCTCGGACGGGCTCGTGTGCTACGCCGGCAACCTCGACGGTTACCAGAACCTGGGCTTCCTCCTCCGGAGCTTCGCGCGCGTGCGGGCCCGGGTGCCCGCGGCCCGCCTCGTCCTGGTGACCCACGCCGCGCCCGGCGCCCTCCGGCGCGCCGTCGGCCCCGGGGTGGAGATCGTCCGCGCCGCGTCCTACGATGAGGTGCGCGCGCGGCTCGACGCGGCCGACGTGGCGGTCTCGCCGCGCGCCGAGCGCTCCGGCTTCCCGATGAAACTCCTCAACTACATGGCGGCCGGCAAGGCGATCGTCGCCTCGGCGGGCTCCGCGAAGGGCCTGCGCGACGGGGTCAGCGGCCGCGTCGTCCCCGACGGGGACGAGGGGGCGTTCGCGGCCGCCGTGGTCGAGCTGCTCTCGGACCGGGCGGCGCGCGCCCGACTCGGGGCCGCCGCCCGGCGCGCAGTCGGGGACCCCCGGGCGTGGGACGGGGTTCTCGACCGGCTCGAGGCGGTTTATCGAAACCTGCTGGCGGCGCGGGGGGCCGCCCGCACGACGCCCGAAACGCACGCGTCGACCGGGCTGCCGATGGCCCTGCCGGAGTGAGCGGAATGGAGCTCCGGCCACGGGTCGCGATCACGCTGGGCGACGCGGCCGGCATCGGTCCCGAGATCACCGTCAAGTCGCTCGCCGATCATGCGGTCACGGCCAGGGCCATTCCCCTCGTCCTCGGGGACGCGCGGGTGCTCGAGCGGGCGATGGACGCCACCGGCGTCCGCCTGCCGATCCGGACCATCACGAAGCCGGCCGAGGCCGAGGGCCGCCCGGGCATGATCGAGCTGATCGACTTCCGGAACGTCGACGTGACGGAGCACCGCTGGGGCGAGGTGAACCCCGCCTTCGGCGAAGCGGCGGTCCACTACACGCGCGAGGCGGGGCGGCTCGCGCTCGCGGGCGAGATCGACGCCATGGTCTCGGCGCCGCTCAACAAGGAGGCGATGCACGCGGCCGGCCACCGCTACGAGGGGCAGACCGAGATCCTGGGCGAGTTGACCGGGAGCAGGCCGGCGATGCTCCTCCTCCTCGGGAAGATGCGCCTCATGCTGTTCACGAACCACATGGCGCTGCGCGCCGTGTGCGACTACGTGCGCCAGGACCGCGTGCTCGACCGGCTTGCGCTGGCCGACGCGGCCCTCCGCGACCTGGGCATCGCCCGGCCGCGGCTCGCGGTCGCGGGGCTCAACCCACACGCGGGCGAGGAGGGCGCCTTCGGGCACGAGGAGCGTGACGAGATCGTGCCCGCGATCGCGGCGGCGCGCGCGCGCGGCATCGACGCGCAGGGACCGTTCCCGGCGGACACGGTGTTCCTGCGGGCGCGCGACGGCGCCTTCGACCTGACCCTCGCCCTCTACCACGACCAGGGGCTCATGGCCGTGAAGCTCCTCGGCTTCGGCACGGTGGTGACGCTGCTCGTCGGCCTGCCACTCATCCGCACCTCGACCGGGCACGGGACCGCCTTCGACATCGCGGGCAAGAACGTCGCCGACCACAGGAACCTCCTCGAGGCGATCCGCGTCGCGGCAGAGATCGCGGTCGCGCGCCGCGGCGCGGCCGAGCCGGGGCTCGCCGCCGCGTACGGGAGGGCGGTGTGACGCTGGCCGGCGACATCGCGCGCTTCTGCCGCCTCACCTGGGACCGCGGCCTGGTCTCGGCGGCGGGCGGCAACATCTCGGCACGCATCGGCGACACGGACACGTTCCTCATCACGCCGAGCGGCGTCGCGCTGCGCGACACGGAGCCCGACGACCTGGTGACGATCGACCTCGCCGGGCGGACGCTGGCGGGCCCCGAGCGCTGCAAGCCATCGAAGGAAGCGCTCATGCACACGGCGATTTACGCGGCGCGGCCGGCCACGCGCGCCGTGGCGCACCTCCACCCGCCGCACGCGATCGCCTTCGGCATCCGGGGCGAGCCGATCCCGCTCATGACCGTGACCGCCGAGGAGCGGCTGCACCACACACCCGTCGTGCCCCCCGCGCCGTCGGGCTCGCAGGAGCTGGCCCGTGCGGTGGCGGCCGCGGTCGCGACGGCGCCCGCCGACACGCAGGTGATGCTCCTCGCCCGCCACGGCATCATCGGCTGGGGCGCCTCCGTGCAGCAGGCGTGCGACGTGGCCGACCTGGCGGAGTATACAGCTCGGATCGCGATTGCCCACGCAAGCCTCCCCGCGCGCCGGCGCGTGATCGACATCTCCGTCCCGAACGCGCGCGGCATGCACGTCTACCCGGGCGACCCGGTCCTCCAGGTCGAGTCCGTGCGGCGCATCGCGCAGGGCGACCCGTGCAACCTCTCGCTCCTCACCCTGGGGAGCCACACGGGCACGCACGTCGACGCGCCGTACCACTTCCTCGCCGACGGCCCGCGACTGGGCGATGTGGGGCTCGACCGAATGATCGGCGAGGCGCTGGTCGCCGACCTCTCGGGCCGCGCCGCGATCGATGCCGCCGCCCTCGAGGGCGTGGCGCTGCGCCACGGCGACATCCTCCTCTGCCGCACCGACAACTCGTGGCGCTGGGAGAAGCCGGAGTTCCAGCGCGACTTCACCCATCTGACCGAGGACGCCGCCCAGCTGCTCGTGGCGCGCGGCGTGCGCGCGGTCGGCATGGACTACCTCTCGATCGAGCGCTTCGGCAGCGAGGGCTTCCCGGTGCACCACCGGCTCCTCGCTGCCGGCGTGTTCGTGATCGAGGGCCTCGACCTGCGCGCCGTGGAGCCCGGCCGCTACACGCTCGTCTGCCTGCCGCTCAAGTTCCCGGAGCTCGACGGGGCGCCCGCGCGCGCCGTGCTCCTCGCCTGACGCGTCGTTCGTCCGCACACGTATGGATGCCTTGCGCGTTCTCGCCGACGATCTGACGGGCGCCTGCGACGTCGGGGCCGAATTCCTCCCGGCGCCCGGCGGCGTCGTGGTGCAGCCGGCGCTCGAGACGCGCGAGCCCGCCCCGCGCGGCGCGATGTGCGTGCGCAATACGCAGAGCCGCACGCTGGCACCGGCGGACGCGGCGCGCCGGGTCGCGGCGGCATTGGCCGACGTCGGACCGGGCTGGGCGGGGCTGGTGCTCAAGAAGATCGACACGGGGCTGCGCGGCCCGCTCGGCGCCGAGGTCGACGCCGCCATGGACGCGCTCGGGGTGGACGAGGCGTTCGTGCTGCCCGCCATCCCCGAGGTCGGCCGCACCACGCTCGCCGGGCGGCAGATGATCGGAGGCGTCCCGGTCGACGAGACCGCCTTCGCGCGCGACCCGCACCATCCGATCCGCGACGCGAGCGTGCCCGCCGCGCTCGCCGCAACGGGGCGCCGGCCGGCCGCCGTGATCGACATCGCTGCCGTCCGGGGCGACCTGGCCGCGGCGGTCGAGCGGGCGCGTGCGGGGGGCGCGGGCGTGCTGGTGTGCGACGCGGAGACCGACGCCGACTTGAAGCGCGCGGTGCGCACGCTCCTGCTGCGCGGGCGGCCGCTCCTGCTGGTCGGCTCGACGGGACTCGCATGCGCGCTCCGCCGCGTGCTCGGGGCCGAGCAGGCGGGGCGCGCCGTCTGTCCGGCAGGCTCGGCCCCGCTGCCCGGGGACGGGATCCTCGTGGTGGCCGGCAGCGCGCACCCGGCAACGCGCCGTCAGCTCGAGCGCGCCGCGGACCGCGGGCTGGTACACCCGATCGAGGTGGCGAGCCTCGCGGGCGCGGAGTGGGCCGGCGCGCGGGCGGCCCGCGCGCTCGCCTCGGGGATGGTACCTGCCTTGATCGCGCCCGCTGCGGCGTCGCCCGAGGGCGGCGCTGCCGTGCTCGCGGCGCTCCGGCGCGCGGCGCTCACCACGCTCGCGCGCGAGCGTCCGGGCGGCCTCGTGCTGGTCGGCGGCGAGACCGCGTACCACGTGCTCGAGGGGCTCGGCCTCCCGCCGCTCTGGCTCGAGAGCCGGCTCTGCCCGCTGGTGGTACGGGCGCGCCTCATGGCGGGCGCCTGGGCCGGCCTGGCGGTGGTCACCAAAGGCGGCTCGACCGGCGCGCCGGATCTCCTCGCCTCGATCGTCCGCCAGCTGGCGCGCGGGGCGGTGTGATGGAGGGACACCCCGCCTCCGGGCGGCAAACGCGTCTGCGCTTGCGACCCCCCTGTTCCGTTGCATAGAGTCGCCCCACCGTGAGCAAGCGATATCTGGTGACCGGCGGGGCCGGCTTCATCGGCTCCAACCTCGTCGACGCGCTCGTCGGGCGGGGCGACCGGGTGCGTGTGCTGGACGACTTCTCGACCGGGCGGCGCGAGAACCTGACGGCGCGGGACGTCGAGGTCGTCGAGGGCGACCTGCGCGACGCCGCGGTGGTGCGCCGGGCGGTGGCGGGCGTGCACGGGGTCTTCCACCAGGCGGCGCTCCGCTCCGTGCCGCGCTCGGTCGACGACCCGCTCAGCTCCAACCAGGTCAACGTGACCGGGACGCTCGTCCTCCTCCTCGCCTGCCGCGACGCGGGCGTGCAGCGCGTGGTGTACGCGTCGTCGTCCTCGGTCTACGGCGACGACCCGGCGCTCCCCAAGGTCGAGACGCTCCCCACCCGGCCGATCTCGCCCTACGCGATCTCCAAGCTGGCGGCGGAGCACTACTGCCAGACCTTCGCGCGCCTCTACGGGCTCGAGACGGTGAGCCTGCGCTACTTCAACGTCTTCGGGCCGCGGCAGAACCCGGAGTCGAAGTACTCGGCCGTGATCCCGCGCTTCCTCGCCCAGGCGCTCGCGGGCGAGCCGCTCGAGGTGCACGGCGACGGCGAGCAGTCGCGCGACTTCACCTACATCGACAACGTGGTGGAGGGAAACCTGCTCGCGATGGCGGCGCCGGGGGTGTCGGGCGAGGTCTTCAACATCGCCTGCGGCACGCGCCACTCGCTCATCGCCATCGCCGACGCGATCGGCGACTTCCTCGACCGCCGCCTGCCGCGCGCCCACGCCGCGCCGCGCGCGGGCGACGTGCGCCACACGCTCGCCGACATCGCGAAGGCGGAGCGGCTGCTCGGCTATCGCCCGAAGGTGGATTTCGCGACGGGCATGCGCCGCACCTGCGAGTACTTCGTCGCGCGCTTCGGGCGCGACGGTGCCGGGCCAGGCCGGCCGGCCGCCCGCTCGCGCCCGGTCCGCGTCAGCAAAAGCGCACAGCAGTCCTCCGGCCGGCGCGCGGTGAAACGACCGCCGCCCCGCACCGGGCGCCGCCGATAGCGACCCGCACCGCGAGGAGCTCGGCGCGCGCCAGCCCGAGGAGGCTATCCGAGTAACCGTGTTACTCGGACAGACTCCTCAAGCGGGCGCGCGCGCGGGAAGGGCACGTGCAGCAGGAGCCACGAGCGGGAGCTCGACCGTGATGGCGGTGCCGTCGCCGAGCTGGCTCCTGGCGGCGACGCGGCCGCCCAGGGCCTCGGTGAAGGAGCGCACGATGTAGAGCCCGAAGCCGGTGCCGCGTTCGGGGCCGGGGCCGGGCCGGAAGGGCTCGAAGAGGTGCGGCAGGACGTCGGCCGCGATCCCGGGGCCCCCATCGCGCACGGTGAGCCGCACCGCCTCGCGCTCGGGCGCGAGCGCCACCTCGATCTCCACCGCGCGCCCGTCGCTGTGCTTGAGCGCGTTGTCGACCAGGTTCTGGACGATCTCCTTCACCTTCACGCGGTCGGTGCGGAGCGGCGGGAGCCCGGGCGGGACGCGGCAGGTG
>JBKPBB010000457.1:0-3577 GCA_046744245.1 Thermodesulfobacteriota bacterium | reverse complement strand
TCGCCCGCGCGCTCGGCGCGCGCCGTGCGGTCGAGATCGGGACCTTCACCGGCTACAGCGCGATCTCGATCGCGCGCGGCCTCGCACCGGACGGCACGCTCCTCTGCTGCGACCTGAACGAGGAGTGGACGGCGATCGCGCTTCGCTACTTCGCGCGCGCCGGCCTGGCCGAGCGCATCACGCTCCGCATCGCGCCCGCCATCGAAACCGTGCGCGCCCTCCCCCGCGCGCCCGAGATCGACCTCGTCTTCATCGACGCCGACAAGACCGGCTACCGCGGCTACTACTAGGAGCTACTGCCCCGCCTCCGCCCGGGAGGCGTCATCGGCTTCGACAACGTCCTCTGGGGCGGCTCGGTGGCCGACCCGAGCAACACATCGGACGACACGGTCGCTCTCCGCGCTCTCAACGACTTCCTCGTGCGGGACGACCGCGTCGACCTGGTGATGCTGCCCGTCGCGGACGGCCTCACGCTGGCGCGCAAGCGCTGAAGGGCCGCTCGGCGGCCGAGGATGGCGAGCGGGCAGTCTCTCCGACGTGACGCCGGGGCGATCCGACCTGCATAGCTGAAAGGGCATCCCGATGGCTGCCGGAAGGGGCAAGCGGTGGGGGCTGATCGCCCTGGTGGTCCTGGCAGTCCTGATCACGGGCGGCATCGTTGGCTTCCGGGTGGCCGTCGGGGTCCTGAAGGGCAAGGTGGTGGAGGCCCTGGGGCCGGACAGCGAGATCAAGGACATCCGGGTGGGCTGGTCCAGCGTGGACGTGGGGGAGCTCCGGATCAAGGGGCCGAAGGGGTGGCCAGCGGCCGACACGTTGCGGGCAGAGCGTGTCGTTGTCGTGCCCAGCCTGCGCAGCGTGCTCTCGCGGCAGATCGATGTCCAGTCCATCACGATCGTCAGGCCCTATCTTTCGGCGCTCCGGACCAAGGACGGGCAGCTCCAGGTGGTCCCCAGCCTGCTGGTGGCGACGGCCGGGAAGGGCCCAGCGGCGGCCTCCGCGGCGCCAACCGATGCCCGAACGGTGACCCTCCGGCGCATCACACTCCGCGACGGTGTGCTGGAGTTCTTCGACGCCACCGTGACGCAGCCGCCGCTGAAGATACGGCTCGAGCAGGTCCAGGCGACGGTGCGCGAGGTGGTGGTCCCGGCGCTGACGGGGAAGACCCGGTTGGACCTTGCCGGCGTGCTGAAGGGTGTCCGGCAGGATGGCGCGGTCACCATCGCGGGCTGGGCCGAGTTCACCACCAAAGACTCCTCGGTGAAAACCACGCTTCGGACCGTGGACCTGGTGGCGCTGCAGCCCTACCTCATCAAGGCCCCCGAGACGGGCGTTCAGAAGGGCACCCTCGACCTCGACCTGCGATCGGACGTGAGCAAGGGCCGGCTGAAGGCGCCCGGGAAGCTCACGATCTCGGGCCTTGAGCTCGCCCCGGCCGAAGGCGCGTTCGTCACCTTCATGGGCGTGCCCCGTGAAGTCGTGGTGGCCTCCCTGAAGGACAAAGACAACAAGATCGCCGTGAGCTTCGTCCTGGAAGGGGACGTCAACAATCCCCAGTTCTCCCTGAACGAGACCCTCGCCACGCGGTTGGCATCTTCCATGGCGGAGAGCCTCGGGGTGAGCCTCGGCGGGGTGGCCAAGGGCATGGGAGCCCTGGGGCAGAGCGGCGTGGAGGCGGCAGGCAAGGCGGCCAAGGGTGCGGGGAGCGCCGTGCAGCAGCTCTTCGGGAGCCAGAAGAAGCGCTAGGACGCTTCCCTTGGCTTCGCCGACGGGACGGTCTGCCGACCAGCTTTGGCCTCCATCAACAAGCACCCGAGGCGCCGATCTTCAGAGCGGTAGCCGTGGAGGTGGTCGCGGATCTCCACGCCGTCCTGCCGCATCTTGAGGCGGCGCCGCGGAGCCGAGCAGGCCGCCGTCGTCGAGCGGCGTCCGCGCCGCCCAGGCACGCAACGCGAGGAGGTAGAGCCCGAGCCCGATGAGGCCGCCGAGCACGAGCCAGTGCTCCACCCGCCCCGCGCCGTGCACGATCCGCAGGGCGCGGTCGGCGAAGAGATAGCCGAAGTGGCCATCGCCGGTACGAAGATCGCCGATCCCGCCGCCTCGGCCAGCGCGAAGCGCACCGCTGATACGCCGAACGTCCCCGCGGCGAGGAAGGTGACGATGCGCGTGCCGAGCACGAAGCGCGCGAAGAAGACGGCGCGCGCCTGGTGTCGCATCACCGCGCCGCGCACGGCACCGATGCGGTGTGCCCCGAGCAGGCTCCCGAGGCGCGCGGGGCCGACAATCCCCGCGCCGTAGCACCGGCCGATGCCGTAGAGGATCCAGTCCGCCGTGACCACGCCGGCGAAGCCCGCGAGCACGACGTCGGTCAGTCGCAGCAGACCCGGCTGCGCGAGCGCGCCAGCCCCGAGGAGGGTGAGGTCCTCGGGAAAGGGAAGCCCGACGCCGCCCGCCACGAGCACGACGAAGAGCACGATGATGGTGGCGTGCCAGGTCAAGCTATTCCGGGAGCCCGTCCCGCGCTCGGGCACTGCACGCCCACCGCGCTTCCGTTGCCCCCGGACTCCGTCGGCCAAACGTGACCGCTCTCGCCGTCGGCCTCCCCCCGCTGTAGGAACGGTCTACTGATCGAGAGCTGCGCGATGGGCACCGCCATCACACGCACTTTGGCTAACGACACGTCCTGCGCGAAGACCTCGTGAACTCCGCACGGTCGATGTAGAGGAAGCCCGACCTCTGACTGGTCCGGCTTTCACACCGAATACCTCATGCTTACGGTGCAGGCTTTGTAATGGAGTTGGTGTCTAATGTCACCGCGCCGATCCGTGCCAACGCTCTGCCGTCCAGCGTCGCCCCGGTGTTCAGCGTGATGGATTGATCAGCCAGTATGTTCCCCTCGAAGACAGAGGTCGTTCCAAGGGTCGCCGAACTGCCGACCTGCCAGAAGACGTTGGCCGCCTGGGCGCCGCCGCTCAGGATGACCTGGCGCCCGGCGGTCGTGGTGAGGGTGGACGCCATCTGGAAGATGAAGACCGCATTCGCGTCGCCCTGGGCGTCGAGCGTGAGATCCCCTGACGAGATCTCCAGCGAGGACGTGGAGGTGTAGAGGCCCGGGGTGAGGGTTTGCCCGCCGAGATTCCCGGCCACCGTGACCGCCCCGACGGATCGTCCCGCGGCGTCGTTGAACGCGGTGGTCAAGTCCATCTGGGCCTGGGCGGCGGCAGCATCGCCCGCGTGTGTCGTCCCGTTCACGGTGCCGGGCGGAAATCCCGTCACCGCCGTCCCTGGACTCACCCCGAGATCCCCGGTGACCGTGGTCGCACCGGTGTTGGTGACCGTGGAGCCGGCGAGAACGGCGAAGTCGGCGGCCGACCCGAGAGCGACCGGCGCTTGACCTCCTCCCATCGTCGTTGTGGTCGTCGCGCCGAGCGTGGTGGTCGTCGTCGTGGTCGTCGCGCCGAGCGTGGTGGTGCTGGTCGTCGGTGCCGCGGTCGTCGTGGTCGTCGTCGTGGTCGTCGCGCCGAGCGTGGTGGTGGTGGTCGTCGGTGCCGCGGTCGTCGTGGTCGTCGTCGTGGTCGTC